>CAZYJF010000242.1:0-2326 GCA_964647715.1 uncultured Sulfurospirillum sp.
TTCTCATTGACGGTAAATAACGAAGGTAATATCGATATACCAGAAGTGGGTCCAGTTAGAGTAGCAGGAGAAAATTTTACAGAAGTAAAAAAACTTCTTACCAACTATCTAAGCTCCTCTTATAAAAACTCCAAGGTTGTAGTATCATTAGATAATTTTTCAAATGCCCAAGTTACAGTCACTGGATTTGTAAATGCGCCTGGTATCTATAACACAACTTCAGTTTCAAGTGTAAAAGATATTTTGATTGAAGCTGGAGGAGTTGGAGAGGTAGGATCTGTAAGAAATATACAGATTAAAAGAGATGGAAGAGTAATAAAAGTTATCGACTTTTATGATCTCATATCTAGTGGGATAGATGATGGAGATTTTCTTCTTAAACCAAATGATGTCATCCATGTCCCAAGAGCATACGGTTTAGTATCAATTACAGGAAGTGTTTACAAAGAGGCGATTTATGAGATCAAAAATGGAGAAACAATATATGATATTTTAAACTTTGCTGGTGGTCTTAAACCAAATGCAGATGGTGTACACATTTCATTAAAAAGATACATTGGTAATTCTCAAATCCAAAACTTAACTCTCTCAGTAAATCAAGCTCAAAGCATGAGTGCAAGAGATGGTGATGAGATATATATTTATGGATTAAACACTACTCAAGACAATTATGTGATGATCCTTGGAAATGTAGTAAGAGAAGGAAAAAGAAGTATCAGAGGTAATCACATGAGCTTAAGAGCACTTCTAAGAAAAGAGATTAGAGGTAGAAACTTAAATAATTTCTTCTTGGAAAATACTAGATTTGATTATGCGATGATAAAAAGGATTGGTCATGATACAAAACCTAGAGTTTTTAAGATCAACCTAAAAGCAGTACTTGATGGAAGAGCTGATTTTAGACTTCAAAACAGAGATGAACTATATATATTTAACAAATTAGACACAGGGACAGCGCCATATGTAACTATTGAAGGAAGCCCTTTGATAAAGCCAGGAAAGTACATCTATAACGCTGGTATGACTCTTTTAGATCTCATTAATCAAGCTGGAGTTAAGAGTAAGTATGATACTCAAAAGGTCAAGATTGTTTCAGATCAAGACAAATTTGGAAGAAGAAAAGTCACAATTGTTAACACAGACACTCAAGCAAACTATCCTCTACATGAAAGAGATCATGTGACACTATTTGCACTTAATGAAACACACCCTACAATTGGTGCTACAATTCACGGTGAGGTGGTAAAACCTGGATCTTACGTAGTATCTGAGGGAATGACATTGGCAGATTTCATCAAGAGTGCTGGTGGCTTAAATGAAAAAGCTTATCCTAAAGATTGTGAAATTATTAGATATTTTATGCAAAATGGCGAGAGGATGAAAAAGATCTTCAATGTTCCATTAGAAGAAGCAAATACCTTTTTGGTTCAAGAACACGATGAGATCAATATAAGAAGAGTACCAAACTGGAATGATAGAAGAGTGGTGAAACTAGAAGGAGAGGTAAGATTTCCAGGAACTTATGTGATACATTCAGGTGAAAAACTCTCTTCAGTAATTCAAAGAGCTGGTGGCTTTACTAGTAGAGCATTCTTATATGGGGCAGTTTTTACTAGAAAAAGTGTTAGAGAACTTCAAAGAAAAGCACTCCAAGAAGAGCTATCAAAATTAAAAGAGCAAGTCATTCTTATAAATGTAAGAAACAGCTCCGTTCCAAACAGAGCTCCTGCTAACATAACAGGTATTGTTCAAGCTGTTGATTCACTCATAGCTGAATCAAGAAAGTATCAACCTCAAGGAAGAGTCACTATAAACTTAGAGGATGATATAGATACTTTTATGGATTCACCAAGTGATCTTACTCTTGAGGATGGGGATGTTTTAAGAGTACCATCGTATAATGAAACTGTTATTGTAAATGGCGAGGTGATGTTACCAACTGCTCTTACATATAATGGAGAAGATATAAAATCATATATCAACAAAGCTGGTGGTCTAACTCACTTAGCAGATAATGAGCATATTTATGTAATTCATGCAAATGGAGAGGCCGAGAAGGCAAATCTAGGCTCATGGCTCTTCTCTTCAAATGATAACTCTATCCAAAAAGGAGATGTTATAACTGTGCCTAAGAAATTTTATTATGACACAAGGAATATTGATTTGACAAAAGATATAGCAGATATCTTCTATAAACTTTCACTTACAGTTGCGGCTGCGCACACTGTAGGTGCACTCTAGGAGTGATGATGGAGTCAAAGCAAGCCTATTGTCCACCAACTGCTTATCCTCCTTATATTGAAGAGGATGAGATTGATTTAAGAGA
>CAZYJF010000243.1:0-1123 GCA_964647715.1 uncultured Sulfurospirillum sp.
GAGATTTTATCAAAATCTTCTAAAAATTTATCAACGATTTTTGTTTTTTTTGGATCTATTTTTAGATCAAGGGATAAAATCGATAGTTCAAATCCCAATCTTTCAAGTTTTACAGCATCTTTTTGAGTGGTTAAAATAGAGTTGGCACCACTTCTAATCATAAGGGTTCTAATCTCATCTTCTTTAAAGTCGTAGTGATCTGGGAAGTAAAACTTTTGGATATTTTGGGGTAGGTATGGATCAAGCCTTTTGGGTTTTGATATGGCTGTGATGAAGATCATATTCTCTTTTTTATTTTTTATCTTGACCTCTCTTTTAAAATCCTCTCCCTCAATTAGTAATAAGTCGGCTTTTGGGTAGTTTGATCTTGGCTCTCTATATGGTCCGCTTGGAAGGCAAAAGGAGTTTATCTTAGCTAGGTGTGGTTTAATCAATATATCAAATTTCAAGATATCTTTTTTTGAGTAGCCATCATCTAAGAAGATGAGTTTTGCTCCCATATCTTTGGCTTTTTTTATAGCCTTTTTTCTATCTTCGCTTACAATTATCAAGGCTTTTGGAAGAGCCTTTGCTAACATCATCGCTTCATCACCACTTGATTTAAGGTCACATTTTATATCTCCATACTCGCTTACTACAATCAAGCCTTTGCTAATTCTTCCGTATCCTCTTAAGATCACACATACTTTTTTATGATCTTTTGCCAAAGCGATAGTGAGTGGGGTTTTCCCGCTTCCTCCTACAATGAGGTTTCCTATACTGATAATTGGGATTTGAAAATCTTTTGCTTTTGAAAGGTAGTTTTTTAAAAATATAATCATACAGTAAAAAAAAGTAATTGGAAGAAGCAGATATGAGAGGAGTTTTTGAGATGGTTTTGGGTAGAAGAGATACTCTTCAATCCAAAAATAGAGTCTATTTTGCATTAAACTCTATTTTTTGCCGTCTCTTTTATCATGTCGCAGACATATTTGACATCATCATTACTCATTGCTGAGTAGCAAGGGATGGAGAGTATTTGTTGAAAGTTTGTCAAAGCTGTCGGGAAATCATTTACTCTAAGAGAGTATTTTTGTTTGTAGTAGCTAAGAAGGTGTAGTGGTACAAAGTGTAAGGCTGTATA
>CAZYJF010000243.1:1223-2298 GCA_964647715.1 uncultured Sulfurospirillum sp.
TTTTCATCATCAGTTGCTATCATACCAGTGTTTGCGATGGCATTTCTTAACTGTGAAGAGAATGAGAATGTAACGATATCACCCTCAGCTCCTATCTTTCTACCCTTGTAAGTTGCTCCAAGAGCATTTGAAGCATCTTCAATCACTTTTATCTTATTCTCTTGGGCAATCTTATAAATCTCATCAAGATCAGCACTTTGTCCAGCGATGTGTGAGACGATGACTGCTTTTAGTTTCTTGTGCTTGTGTTTTACAAGAGCCTCTTTTAGTTTGTCTGGTGATATGTTAAATGTATCTGGATCAATATCAACAAATATAGGCTCTGCATCAAAGTGCCTTACTGATTCTGCTACTGTTGGAAAAGCATTTACAGAGCAGAGGATTTTATCTCCCCTTTTTAACTCCATAGCAAAAAGACTAAGGTGCATAGCAGCACTCCAACTAGATGTAGATACAGCATATTTGCATCCTATATATTCACAAAACAGATCCTCTAACTCCTCAATCTTTGAAGCACCTTTTAGTGCCAATACTTCATCTATGATCGCTTTTTCGCTATTGTCTATCGACGGTAGAAAAAATGGTATCTCTTTCATCTTCTTACTTTCCTTTTATAGTTTTATATCTCTTGGGTACAAAAAGTCATGTCCTATCGTTCTGCTTGTCAGTTTTGCAATGATAGGAGGTTTTCTTTTGAATTGATTACGGTAGATTCTGTTGATTAGCATCAAAACAAGATCTTTGTTAAAACCTCTTTGTAGTAGCTCATCTTTACTTAAGCGATTTTCTACAAACTCTTTTAATACTGCATCAATCTCCTCATAGCTATATCCTATCTCCTCTTCATCACTTTGACCTTCCCAAAGATCAGCAGATGGCGGTTTGTTGATGATACTCTCACAAACTCCAAGATATCTGGCAAACTCAAAGATTTCACTTTTGTAAAGATCACCTATTGGATTTATAGCAGAAGCTAGATCTCCATAGAGTGTGCCATATCCTAGTAAGAGTTCGCTTTTATTGCTAGTACCTAGTACTAATGAGCCTTCTTTGGCAGAGAGATCAAAGAGTATGG
>CAZYJF010000244.1:0-2297 GCA_964647715.1 uncultured Sulfurospirillum sp.
TATCGGAACAGTTATAAAAAGGTAAACAGATGAATTTTATACAGACAAGAGGATTAGAAGAGGGTTTTAAAGAAGAGGTTAGTTTCTCAGAGGCGGTACTGAGTCCAAGTGCCAGTTTTGGAGGGCTTTATGTGCCAAAAGAGCTTCCTAAGATGGATGAGAGTTTCTTTGATACATCACTATCGTATAAAGAGTTGGCAAAAAAAGTTTTGTTAGATCACTTTAAGATAGATATAGATGAAGATGTCATCGACAAAGCACTAAGTAGATATGACAATTTTGATGATCCTAATAATCCTGCACCTCTAAAAAGAGTTAGGGACGATCTATTTGTAAATGAACTCTATCACGGTCCAACTCGTGCATTTAAGGATATGGCACTTCAACCATTTGGGTTTATACTCTCCTCTCTTGCTCAAAAAAAGAATCAAAACTATCTCATCTTAGCAGCGACTAGTGGGGATACTGGTCCAGCTACCTTGGAGACTTTTAAAAATCAGCCTAAGGTAAAAGTAGCCTGTTTATATCCAGATGGAGGAACAAGTGATGTTCAAAGACTTCAAATGGTCACAGAAGATGGAGCAAACCTAAAAGTAATCGGAATCAAAGGAAATTTTGATGATGCCCAAAATGCACTAAAAGCTCTTTTAGCTTCTGAAGAGTTCAAAGAGGCACTAGAAGAGACCCACACAAAACTCTCAGCGGCAAACTCGGTGAACTTTGGTCGTATCATCTTTCAAATCATCTACCATATATATGCCTATATTCAACTGCTAAAAGATAAGCAGCTAACAAAAGGTGAAGAGTTTTATATCACAGTTCCAAGTGGAAATTTTGGAAATGCTCTTGGAGCATATTATGCTAAAAAAATGGGCTTACCTGTTAAAAAAATCCTCATTACCTCAAATGCAAACAATGTCCTAAAAGAGTTGATTGAAGAGGGAAGATATGATCTAAGAGACAAAGACCTCATCAAAACACTCTCTCCTGCTATGGATATACTAAAATCCTCAAATGTTGAGAGAATTTTATTTGATCTTTTTGGAGCCAAAAGGACAAAAGAGTTGATGGATGACTTAAATTCCAAAAACTTTTATGAATTATCCAAAGATGAACTTACAACTCTTCAAAAGTTCTTTAGTGCCTTTGATAGCGATGATGACTATGCCAAAAAGACAATCAAAACTTATGCCGATCTTGGCTATGTGATGGATCCACACACTGCTACTTGTATCAAAGCATATGAGAGTGGAAAGTTTAAAGATCACAAAATGGTCATCTGCTCTACTGCCGAGTGGACAAAATTTGCCCCTACAATGGCAAATGCAATCATGGAAGATGATCTAAAAAGAGATGACAAAGAAGCTCTTGAGCTTGTAGCAAACAAGTTAAATCTCTCAATCACACCATCAATCAAAGCTCTTTTTCAAAAGAGTATCACTCAAGATGAAGTGATTGAAAAAGAAAATATTACTCAAACTATCTTGAAATTTATAGACAAATAGAATATGCCTTTATCTTCACTAAACACTGAGCAGCATCAAGCTGCCACAGCTCCTATGGGGAAAAATCTTATCATTGCTAGTGCAGGAACAGGAAAGACTTCAACGATAGTTGCTAGAATTGCTCACCTGCTTCAAAATGGTGTCGAGCCAAATCAAATTCTGCTACTTACCTTCACAAACAAAGCAGCAAATGAGATGGTTGAGAGAGTTGGAGTATATTTTGATAAAAAGATAGTCAATAAAATTGAATCAGGCACCTTTCATGCTGTAAGTTACAGACTGCTAAAAGAGGCTGGTTACAACATCGTCTTAAAACAGCCAAAAGATCTTAAAATCGTCCTAAGAAGTATAGTAGAAAAGAGAAATTTCACCCATATAGACTCCAGCACAAAGCCCTACTCTGCTTCATACCTGTATGATATATACTCTCTTTTTCAAAATAAAGCTCCTGAGCTTAAATTTAGTGAATGGATGAAAGAAAATTATGAAGATCATGAAAGTTATATAGAGATATATGAGCACATTTTTGATGAATTCAAAGATGTAAAAAAGAGATTTGGATATGTGGATTTTAATGATCTTTTGATTGAGTTTAGAGAGTATCTTCAAAACAACGAAACCCAGTTTAATGAAGTATTGGTCGATGAGTACCAAGATACAAACAGACTACAAGGATCACTAATAGATGCCTTTGGGAGTGAGTCACTCTTTTGTGTGGGAGATTATGACCAAAGTATATATGCATTTAATGGAGCTGATATCAATATCATTGGATCTTTCAAAGATAGATAC
>CAZYJF010000245.1:0-2293 GCA_964647715.1 uncultured Sulfurospirillum sp.
AAGCATAAATTTATAGGTCACAGAGTTTATGATATATTGGCACAAAGATCATTTGCAAAGTTTGCCAAAGATTTTAAATATGAAGAAAAAATTTATTCTTTGTCAATAGACGATGATATTGAGACAGGATATTCTCATACTGCTATATTAAACAAAAGTTTAAGATCAAAAATTATTAGACCATTATATGCAAAAATAATAGCTACAAACAGAGTTAAATATTCAGGTAAATCATTAGAGTATAGGTTGAGTCATCCAAGAGGATTTAAAATAGATCTACAAGGTAGATTTAATGTTATTCTAGTAGATGATATAGTTACAACTTCTACTACTATCTTAGAGGCGAAAAACAGACTTGTAAAAATAGGTCATAACCCCTTATTCGCCCTATGTTTAGCTGATGCCAAAGAGTACTAAAAGCACCTTTTGGATAAAATATTTATAATATGATAAGCTAAATTATGAAGGTATTTTAAATGGCAGATCTTTTTGAAAATAATGAAGATATTGATAATGTAGAGATAGAAAAATCTATTTCTGATAGTTACTTAGATTACTCTATGAGTGTAATCATAGGTAGGGCACTTCCTGATGCTAGAGATGGATTAAAACCTGTTCACAGACGAATACTTTATTCGATGAGTGAACTAAACCTATCCTCAAGGGCACCTTATAAAAAATCTGCAAGGATTGTGGGTGACACAATCGGTAAGTATCACCCTCATGGTGATAATGCTGTATATGACGCTCTTGTTCGTATGGCTCAGCCATTTTCGATGCAACATCCCTTAATAGATGGTCAAGGAAACTTTGGTTCAATTGATGGAGATAATCCTGCAGCTATGAGATATACAGAGGCTAGAATGACTCAACTCTCAGAAGAGCTTCTAAAAGATCTTGATAAAGATACAGTTGATTTTGTTCCAAACTATGATGATAGTATGAGTGAACCAGATGTACTTCCTTCAAGAATCCCAAATCTACTACTAAATGGATCATCAGGAATTGCTGTAGGTATGGCTACGAATATACCTCCTCACTCTTTAGGAGAGCTAGTAGATGCACTATTACTTCTCATAGAAGAGCCAGATTGTGATATCGAAAAAATATTAGAGATTGTAAAGGGACCAGATTTTCCTACAAATGGAGTGATATTTGGTAAGAAGGGGATAAGAGATGCTTATACCACTGGTAGAGGAAGGGTTAAGATTAGAGCTAAAACTCATATCGAAACTAAGAAGAATAAAGAGGTTATTGTAATAGATGAACTTCCTTATCAAGTAAATAAATCAAAACTTATTGAAAATATAGCAGCTTTGGTTAGAGATAAACAACTTGATGGTATATCAGAAGTAAGAGATGAATCAGATCGTGAAGGTATTAGAGTCGTAATTGAGCTTAAAAAAGATGCGATGAGTGAAATCGTCTTAAATCATCTTTATAAGTCAACTACGATGGAGATGACTTTTGGAATCATACTACTTGCGATTTTAAATAAAGAGCCAAAAATATTTACTCTAAGAGAGCTTCTTGAAGTATTTTTATCACACAGAAAAACGGTGATAATTCGAAGAACTATCTTTGAACTTGAGAAGGCAAAGGCAAGAGCTCACATCTTAGAGGGATTAAAAATTGCTCTTGATAATATCGATGAAGTTATCAAAGTCATTCGAGCTAGTAAGGATACGGCTGAGGCTAAGGCATCACTTGTTGAGAAGTTTGGATTGAGTGAAGTTCAAGCAGCTGCGATATTGGATATGAAGCTTCACAGACTTACAGGTCTTGAAAGAGAAAAGATTGAGAATGAATTAGCCGAGTTGATGGCTGAGATCGATAGACTTAGTAGTATCTTAAAGAGTGAAGCTCTGTTAAATGACTTGATTAAAGAAGAGTTAGTTGAGATCAAAGATAAGTTTGCAATTCCAAGAAGAACTGAGATAATCGATGATTATGATGAGATAGATATAGAAGATCTTATTCCAAATGAACCTATGGTAGTTACGATTACTCATAGAGGATATATCAAGAGAGTACCTCTTAAACAGTATGAGAAGCAAAATAGAGGTGGTAAAGGAAAAACTGCCTTGACAACTTATGAAGATGATTTTATAGAGAATTTCTTCGTCTCTAATACTCATGATACCTTGATGTTTGTTACAAACTTTGGACAACTTTACTGGCTAAAAGTTTATAAGATCCCAGAAGGAAGTAGAACAGCAAAAGGAAAGGCTGTTGTAAATCTTATAAATCTACAAGCTGATGAGAAGATAAGAGCTATTATCCCTACTACAGA
>CAZYJF010000246.1:0-2283 GCA_964647715.1 uncultured Sulfurospirillum sp.
TGACCCTATTGAGTTTTTAGGACAAGATTTTAACTTTTATCGGTATGTTGAAAACAACCCTGTAAACCACAGAGATCCTTTGGGACTATGTTTGGAAGATGCTTGTGTGGTTGAAGGTTTAGCAGCATGGGAATTGGCACTTTTAGGGTTGGCAGGTCTAGGGTTGATTTCTGCTCAAACCAAAAATTCATTGAGTATCCCTATTCCTGATATATTTGGTAGTGATGATGTAGTGATGCAAAGTGAAGCGGCTACAGAAACACAAGTTGATGTAGACGCAGGGATACTCATAGAAGATTTGTGTGGGAACAAAGGTACCTACAAAAACATGAAAAAAAATCCTTCCGAAGCTGAAGGTGTAAAATTTGAGCGTGACCACATGGCAAGTGGTGGGGCTATTAAGAAATTTGCAAAAAAAGCCGCTAAAGGTATAGTTAATCTTACAGAATGTATGATGAACATTTTATTGGATGAAGCCTTTACGATTATGATGCCAAAAAGTGACCATGAAAAAAGTGATACCTATAAGGGTAACAATACAGATGCTAAGACCTCACAAGATGCAAAAGACCTCAATAAAGCCAAGATGAAAGACCGTGAAAAGATGAAAGAGCATCTCAATGAAGAGAAGAAGAAAAATGAGCCTAAAGATACAGACAGTGAAGAGACAAAAAAAGAGAAGAAAAAAAGAATGGATTGTATAGATGCCATATTAGATGCTTTAGATAGTAAAGAGTTTTTAGAGTTCGATACAGAACAGATGATAAAAGATAAAATAAAAGAATTTAAAAAAAATGCAGATAAAATCAATAACTTTAAAGATGGAAGAGCAAAAAAATGTGCAAAATTAGCAAAATAAGGAGTAAATACGATGAAAAATGAATTTATAACAGCTATTGGTTTGGCTGAATGGGAAGATGATGTAGTAAAACTACTAGAAAAATATAATGTGCCTGAAGTGGATGTAGATGAAGATGCTGATCAGTATCTAAGATTCACAGAAGACCATTTGATAGATTTTTGGTTTGATAAAGACTGTAAAACCCCCAAACAAAAAGCACATAAAGCTGAAGAGAACTTTTATCTAGAAACTATTGCATTTAATTTTGACCTGCGATATTATAAAAAAGATATTGCTGGGGCAGATATCCCCTTTGGGATAGATGAAAAGAGTGACTACGCCTATATCGTTTCAACCATAGGAGAGCCTCATTTACAAACAGATGATTATGAACTATCTGATCCTTATCTCATTAAATTTTGGCTCTTAAAAAAAGATAATGGAGAACCGTATATGATGAAAATAAATTTTGTCACAGAAACACTTAAAGTAGATACACTAATAATATTTACTTATAGTGAAGAGACTGAACAGTATGGAATAATACCTCACAGCTACAACCCTCTAGAAAGATAAAATGATGCAACTTAAAAAACTAGAAGAAGTATTATCTGCTTATCATGAAAAAAACAGAGACTTTTTATCTGAAAATCATTTTACAAATGGTGATTATTTGGATGAGTCATATAAAAAAGAGTATGATGAGTTTATAGAAACACCTAATGTGGATTATGTAGATTTAATAGGTAGATTGGCATGGTATAACCTAGATAAAGCTATTTATGACAGCTATCATCATGGAAACAAAGAAGAAATTCTTAAAAGTTTAGCTTATAGTTCCATGCTTGCTTATTTGACTATAGTACCTTCTAGTCAGTTTTGTGGTTGTATGGAGTACAACCCAAAACTAGAGATGTCTCGTGCAGGTATTTTATTGGGCTTGCAAGTACTACTTGGAGAGAAAAAAGAGATGCTTACCTCTACCCAAGCATTAGTAGATTCACTCAATGCAAAAAGCTGTCTCATAGGTAGAGGTTCTGCCAAAGATGTACAAGCATGGTTTACCATAGAGCTTATAAGTAAAATATATGATATAGAGATTCTAAAAGCCAGAACAAGATACCCAAAAAAGAACTATAGCCATTATGAAAAAGTTTTAGAAAATTGGGATACTACCGAACCGATTGAGATTGAAAAAAGTGTTTATACTCTGTGTGAGATACATATGTCTATAGTCATACAAGGACAAAATAATCCAAGTGAAATGGTAGAATACATTATACCTGGGTATGAAGAGCCTAAAATAAACTTTTTAACACTTCCTTTTATTCAATTAGTGCCCTACGATGTATTGGCTTGGCTAAAACTAAGAAAACTCAAAGGCATCAAAAACCCAAAAACCTTCACCCACCCACTCATGAATACCCCCATAGCTAAAATGT
>CAZYJF010000247.1:0-2276 GCA_964647715.1 uncultured Sulfurospirillum sp.
TTTAAAGATTCTATGTTAAAATAATTTATCTTTTAAGATAAGATATGAAAGCCTTAGGATCATCGTGGAAACATCTAATAAACTTCTAAATCAAAAAAATCGTCTATTAACTGAGATCTATTTTGATTTGCAGGAGTATTTTGAGTCAAAATATGGCAAAGATACTCTTGTGATTATGGAGATTGGGAGTTTTTTTGAGGTTTATGAGGTAAACAATGACAGGCGAAAGATAGGAAAAGCAAAAGAGATAGCAGAACTCTTAAATATCCAGCTAACAAGAAAAAACAAAAATATCCTCCAAAACGATGAGAAAAACCCGCTTCTTGCCGGTGTGCCTTCCGTTTCGATAGATCGCTACCTAAACAGACTCATTCAAAGCAGAAAATATACTATCGTTCTAGTCAAACAAAAGGGTGAACCGCCAAATGTCAAAAGATATATCTCAAATATCATCTCTCCAGGAACCAATTTCGAGTATGTTGAGGATTCCAAAGAGAACTATATCTGCTCATTTGTCATAGATCAAAACCAAGGGATCTATTCAGTAGGCTATTGCGCAATCGATGTGACGACTGGAAAATCTCTCATCAATGAGATTCACGGTAGCAGAGATGACAAGACTTATGCACTAGATGAGCTTTTTAACCTGCTTCAAACTTACAATACTACTGAGACTATCATCACTATTTTAAACAAAGAGATAGATCTAAATTACCTCTTTAACTACCTAGAACTTCAAAGCTCACACAATACGATAAACACAAAAAGAGCCAAGATAGACTACCAAAATGAGCTTTTTGCAAGAGTCTTTTCAATCAACTCATTTTTGAGTGCCATAGAGTATCTCGATCTTGAAAGGCACCCTTATACCACAGAGGCTCTGGCGATTTTGATAGATTTTATCATCGAACATGATGAATCTTTGATAGAGAAGATGAACAGACCACATTTTCTTGGAGGTAGCAGATATCTCTATATCGGCAACAACGCGCTAGAACAGCTTGGAATTATCAGCAAAGATATAAATGATGTGACTCTTTTGGAACTGATTGATAAAACCTCGACTGCTTTTGGTAAAAGACTCTTAAAAGAGAGACTCTTAAATCCTATCTGCGATAAAGAGATTCTACAAAAAAGATATGATCTAATCTCAAAGCTTCAAGACAGTGTAGAGCACTTTACCACCCATCTAAAGCAGATCTATGATCTTGAGAGAATTTCAAGAAGATTAAAACTAAAAAAGCTCCATCCTGTGGAGATGAGCTATATCTACTACTCAATCGATGCGATTTTGACACTACTTCTTGATGCCAAAGAAAAAGGCATAGAGATCAACGAAAACTTGATTGATGAGAGTAGGGAGCTTTCAAATTTTCTCTTTGATATCTTCGATATAGAGGAGTGTGCAAAGTATAGATTAGATCAGATCGGAACAAATATCTTCAATATTGGAGTCTATCCAAATATCGATTCTATTATCAAAAGACAGACTAAAGAGCTTGAGAAGATTGAAGTAGTTGCCAAGTTCATAGACTCTTTGTTTGAGGATAATAACTCCTATACAAATATCGCCTATCTTGAGAGTGAGGGATATCACATCACTCTTAGTAAATCCCGTTTCAATCAGATAGAAAAATCTCTAAAAAACAGCTTTGTAACGGTTGATGGGGAACACTATTTTTTCAAAGATTTTGATTTTAAGATTTTAAAGAGTGGAGTAAAGATAAGATCAACCCTCTTTGAGAAGGTGACAGAAGTCTATGAATCAAATCAAGTCAAACTGATAGGACTTCTAAAAAATAGATATTTTGATACACTAGATGACATAGAAAAGAGATTTTCAAATCTTCTTGAAAAGCTCATCGAGTTCATCGCTACTATCGATGTGGCGATCTCTTCGGCTATTAGTGCAAAAGAGTTAAATCTAAACAGACCAATTATAGAAGATGAAGGGAACTTTTTTGAAGCCATAGCTCTAAGACACCCAATAATTGAGGCAAATGAAAAGAGTGGAATTTTTGTGCCAAATGATATATATCTTGGAGTTAACAGGATAACACCCCATAACCACATCACATTAAATGCCTCCTCAAATGAGGATATCTACGGGATACTTCTGTATGGGATTAACTCAAGCGGTAAATCTTCGTTGATGAAGAGTATCGGTATATCAGTTATCTTGGCACAATCAGGATTTTTTGTTCCGGCACTTGAGCTAAGGTTTACCCTCTATGAGAAGATCTTTACAAGAATACTCTCAAAAGATAATCTCTACA
>CAZYJF010000248.1:0-2268 GCA_964647715.1 uncultured Sulfurospirillum sp.
AAAACTATCTGATATAATAAAGCTATGAAAGATAACAGAAGCGCCCTTTGTAATCAACTAATCACAGATGCTGATCTAGTACTTCCTCTAAACTTAAAGGATATAGATCTAGAATTTTGCAAGAGTGATGAGTGTACTTTAAAACTCTATTCAAAAAATAGTTTTTCATTATCAACACTTATTCCTATATTAAATGATTTTGGTTTTAATGTGATAAGTGAGACCTCTTATAGCATAGATGGATGGTATATCACTAAACTTGAACTCGATAATGATAAAAACCTCCTTTTAGATCACCAAAAAAATATAAAAGATATCCTCATAAGTACACTTGAAGGCAAGATAGAGAGTGGAAGGTTGTTTGAACTTAGTTTTAAGGAGAATTTTTGCAAAAGTGGTATATTACTGATTCGGTCCTTTGTGGCATATATAGATGAACTTGTAGAGGAGTTTAGCCAAAATGAGCTTGTTACTGTTTTGGTAAAACACCCAAAAATATCACGAAAATTTTTAGATCTATTTTTAGTTAGATTTGAGCCTCACTTAAAAGATCGTACACAAAGAGTAAAAATAATTCAAGATTCGATCTTATCTCTTTTAAAAGAAGTCAATAGCATAGAAGAAGATAGGATTTTGAAGTTTTTTTATGAGTTATTAAGATGTGTGGTTCGAACCAACTTCTTTAAAGATAGCCAGACAATCGCACATAAAATCGAACTTACAAAGCTAAAAAATACTTTAAGAGGTATTCAACCAAATCTAGAAATATTCGTTTACTCTCCATCTCTAAGAGGAACACATCTAAGGATGTCAAAGATCAGCCGTGGTGGTATTAGATGGAGCAAAAGAAAAAAGGGCTATCGTCAGGAGATAAAATCTCTCATGGCTACACAAGAGGCAAAAAATGCACTTATCGTTCCAAATGGTGCAAAAGGTGGTTTTGTGATCTTAAAAGATCAAGTATCACAAGAAGAGTTTCGACACTTCTATGAGATATATATAAGATCACTACTTGAGCTTGTGGATAACAGACAGCTAGGGGAATTAGTTTATAAAAGTGATATAGTTAGTTATGATGATGAAGATAGTTACTTTGTAGTAGCTGCTGATAGAGGTACATCAAAGATGAGTGATCTTGCAAACTCAATAGCTAAAGATATGAACTATTGGCTAGGGGATGCCTTTGCAAGTGGTTCAAGCACAGGATATCATCACAAAAAACTAGGCATCACTGCTAGAGGTGCTTTAAAAGCCACTTCTGTACACTTTCTACAAAAAGGTATAGATATCTATAATCAAACTATCTCCATAGTCGGTGTAGGCTCAATGAGTGGAGATGTTTTTGGTAATGCGATGATTCAATCAGAACATTTTAAACTACTAGCTGCTATTAGTCATGATGAGATATTTATCGACCCTAATCCTAGCCTTAAGCTTGCATATGATGAGAGAAAGAGACTTTTTTATGCAAAGAAGAGTAAATGGAGTGACTATGACAGAGATAAGATATCTCAAGGAGGTGGAGTCTTTAAAAGAGATGAGCTTTCGATTGAGCTAAGTCCTCAAATTAAAGATATGCTAAATCTTAAGGTTGATTATATAAGTGGGGAGGATTTAGCTAGAGAAGTTTTAAAGATGAATGTTGATTTGCTCTACTTTGGAGGTATAGGCACTTATGTAAAATCTTCTATCCAGAGCGATCTATCTATCGGCGATAAAGAGAATGAGTATGTCAGAGTTGATGCAGATGAGCTTAAAGCATTTGCTATATGCGAAGGTGCTAATTTGGCGATAACTATGCAAGCTAGAATTGACTTTTCGCTTGCAAATGGCAAGATTAACCTAGATAGCATTGATAATGCAGCGGGGGTAAATACAAGCGATCATGAGGTAAATTACAAGATCATGTTAAACCTTGCATTAGAAAGAGGAAAGATTGATAATGACAGACGAATAAAAATTCTTGAAGATGGAACTGAATTTGTAGTAAAGAGTGTCTTAGAGGATAATTTTTTACAATCGATGGCTATTTCTAACGATGCTAATAAAAGTAAAAACAATCTAAAGCCATTCATACAAACTGTTAGAGTTTTAGAATCAAATATGGATATTTTTAAACGATCTATTTTTTTAATACCAAAGGATAGGAATTTTAATGATATAGTAAATGATGATGGCTCTATCGTACGACCAGTTATAGCTACGCTCATTCTTTATTCTAAAATATTTATAAGGGATTTACTACTTAATTCTTCAATAGTAGAAAAA
>CAZYJF010000249.1:0-2253 GCA_964647715.1 uncultured Sulfurospirillum sp.
TGAATATGAGGTAAATCGACAAATTGATGCTTGGGAGGATGGAGTCTATGATGATGAAGTCTATCAAGAGACTAGACTTTTTAATGTAGATAGTGGTGAGACAAGAAGTATGAGAGGTAAGGAGGATAGTGCTGAGTATAGATATTTCCCTGAGCCTGATCTGCTTCCTGTAATTCTTACAGAGGAGATGCTAGAAGAGGGTAAAAATATTCCAGAACTCCCTGATGAAAAGAAAAATAGGTTTATAAAAGATCACGGTATCAAAGAGTATGATGCCTCAGTTATCACTTCTTCAGTTGATATGGCTAAGTTCTTTGAGGAGATGTTAAAGGAGGGAGCAGGAGCTAAAAACAGTGTTACATGGCTAACTGTGGAGCTTCAAGGAAGATTTAAGAGTGGTCAAAGTATAGAAAACTCTCCGGTATCCTC
Source organism: uncultured Sulfurospirillum sp. (assembly GCA_964647715.1). Classification (GTDB taxonomy): domain Bacteria; phylum Campylobacterota; class Campylobacteria; order Campylobacterales; family QNZT01; genus QNZU01. The sequence continues at coordinate 430 of CAZYJF010000249.1, forward strand.
AAAGCAGTTGGCTACTATTGTAAAGAGGATTGAAGATGGCACTATTAGTGGAAAAGCAGCTAAAGAGGTGCTAGATCATCTAATGGAAAACTCTGATATGCAAATTGATGATATCATTGAGAAACTTGGCTTGAAACAAGTCAGTGATGATGGGGCGATTGAAGCGATGATTGATGAAGTCTTATCAAAGAATGAAGACAAAGTAGCTGAATATAAAAGTGGAAAAGATAAACTATTTGGATTTTTCGTAGGACAAGTGATGAAGGCATCAAAAGGTTCTGCAAATCCTGCAGTTGTAAATGAGATACTAAAGAAGAAACTCTCTTAATGGAGCTAAAAAAAGAGTTACTCAGGTTTGCCTATAAAGTTGAGGCAAGTAAAAGGTATCAAAAGATTAAATCCAAGGTCAATGAGATCTTAAATGATCCTAGCTCTAAGATCAAGAGTTATTTTGATTATTTTATGATCTTTTTAGTTCTTACTACTGTTTTGATACTTATTTTGGAGATTAAACATAAGCTTCCAGAATGGATATATCTTTATGAGAGTTTTGCTATCTTTATTTTTATTTTGGAGTGGCTTGCTAGGCTTTGGGTGAGTAGTAATTTTCACCTTGATATTATTAACTCATACGAGAAGTATGAGCTAAAAAATATCAAAAGCTCAACTTTGATGATTTTAAAACCAGCAATCATGAATAAACTAAGATTTATAACATCTCCTATGTCTATTATCGATTTGTTGGCAATTCTTCCATCATACAGACCTCTTAGAGTATTTCGTTTCTTTTTGTTGTTTCGTCTTTTTAAAGTCTTTAGATATACACAAAATGCAAACTTTTTTCTAAAGATCTTTAAGGAGAAGAGATTTGAGTTTTATACTCTTTTTGTCATCTTTGCCTTTATGGTGTTTTTTGCTTCAACTGTGATTTATATCTTTGAGGGTGGCGGTATCAATGAAAAGATAGATACTTTTTTTGATGCGATATATTGGGCTGTAATTACGATAACTACTGTTGGATTTGGAGATATTACTCCTCAAACGAATGAAGGAAAGTTTGTTACTATATTTTTAATCATAGGCGGTGTGGGTATTATCTCTTTTATGACTTCAATCATCACCACCAGTATGACTGAAAAACTTGAAGAGGTAAAGAGTCTGCATGTTATAAATGAGATTTCAAAGTTAAAAAAATATATTTTGGTCTGTGGATACGGCAAGATGGGAAAGGTCTTGTGTGAAGAGTTACATAGGGCAGATGAGCCTTTTGTAGTGATAGATCCAGATGAAGATGAGATTGCAAAAGCTAGTGCTCATGGCTATTTGGCTTTGTGTGAAGATGCTTCAAATATGGAGATCTTGAAAAAGATAAAGTGTGATGAGAAACTAAAGTATGCAGTTGCTCTTACAGATGATGATGCACTAAATCTATCTATCGTTTTATCGCTAAAAGCTTTAAATCCTGATGTTGAAATTTTCTCTAGATTAAATGATATCAAACTAAGTAAAAATCTTGAGATCGCAGGGGCTAAAGAGGAGGTCTTTCCATATAAAGTTGCAGCTAGAGCTGCTTATAAGTACTACAGACAACCGATTGCATTTTCTGCTGTGGATAATATCCTGCTTGAAAGGTATGATCCTATTATCGATGAGATAGAGATCATTAAAGACTCCTATGCAAATGGTAAAAAGATCTCAAAAATTGGTGTTAAAAAACATAACTTAAAAGTGATGGGTGTGATAAGGTGCTCAGAAGGTGCTAAACTATACTTTAATCCTAAAGTTGATGAGTTTGTCTTAAAAGAGCATGATGTCTTGGTAGTG
>CAZYJF010000250.1:0-2250 GCA_964647715.1 uncultured Sulfurospirillum sp.
GAAGTATCAAAGAGTATTGCCAAAAATCTAAAAGTAAATATCGGCTTTCATACTACAAATTATCTCTTTGGACTTCATGATTCAAGTGGAATACCCTTTTTTGACTCAAAGGCAAAAAGTTACTCGATACTAGATATTGCAAATTTGGACTTTAGTGTAGAAAATACTCGCCTGATCTTAGGTCGTCAAGACTTAGAAACTCCATTTATCAACGGTGATGATGTCGGGATGATAGCTTCAAGGTATGAAGCATATACCATTACAAATAGAGATTTTCAGGATATTGAGCTTTTTGCCTCTTATGTAAAGAGAATGAGTGGAGTTGATGGTGATGAACCAAAAAGATTTAACTCTTTGGGTGATGGGGCTTTGGCTTTGGGTTTAGGGGTTAAAGATATTGCAAACTTTTGGTTTTATGATATGGATAGTTTGGGCAAGATCTCCTATCTTGAGCTAAGCAGAGATTTGCAGATCGGACGATATTTATATAATGTAGCATTTCAAGGAGCTTATGAGGATCTAGATGAGGGTGAAGCAAAGATTTACGGTCTTGGAGTAGAGGGTGATTTTGGTGCTATAAAAGTTAGATTTGCTTATAATCAAAACAGAGGTGTAATCCCAAGTAACGGTTATGGTGGAGGAGCATTTTTTACATCAATGGAGCATTTAACTTTGGCTGATATAGATGATGAGGCTAAGGGTATGAATATTGGAGCAAATCTAGGATTGGATGAGTTACTTGAAGGTGCAAGTGTTGATCTTGCATATGCTATTTTTTCTAATGAGGGTTCGGATGAAAGCAGAGAGTTTGATCTTAGTGTTGGATATGAAATAGATAAGAGTTTGAGTATTGATTGTATCTACTCAAATATAGATGATGATATAAACAAAGATAGTTTTGAGAATATTAGAGTGTTCGCAAATTATCAATTTTAGGAGATAAGATGAGATTGGATGAGTTAAATGAAAACGAGAAAGCTACTATCAAAAAGATAGATGCCGATGAGGTATTAAAGCATAGACTCTTTTCATTTGGAGTGATAAAAGGAGCTACTTTAAAAGTCAAAGCTTTTTCTCCTAAAAAAAAGACTATTGAGATCGAGATAAACAGATCAAGAATCGCTCTTAGGCTTGATGAAGCCAAAAAGATTGAGGTAGAAAAGTTGGAGAAATGCAAATGAAAAAACTAACTATTGCACTAGTAGGTCAACCAAATGTAGGTAAGAGTATGCTAATCAATGCTATCTCAAATGCTCACCTGAAGGTTGGAAATTTTGCCGGTGTTACGGTTGAAAAGAGTGAAGTTGTATTTGAACAGGAGGGCATTGAGATACACATCATCGATCTTCCCGGTGCCTACTCTCTAAATGACTATACGATTGAGGAGAGAGTTACTAGGGAGTTTTTGGAAAACGAACAGTATGATCTTATCCTAAATGTCGTCGATTCGACAAATCTGCAAAGGAATCTACTTCTTACAACTGAGCTTTTGGAGTTTGATAAGAAGATGGTCATAGCTTTAAATATGATAGATGAAGCAGAGAATGAAGGAATTGAGATCGATGTTGAGAAGATGAGCCAAATCTTAGGCATCCCTTGTATCAAAGTATCTGCAAAGAAGAAAAAAGGTATCTCAAATCTCATCAATGCCTGTATCGATACGGCAAAATCTCCTAAAAAACCTTCAAAGCTAGTCTATTCAGATACTGTGGAGGAGGAGATAGAAAAGATAGCTTCATTTTTAGAGCAAAAGGGCTTTGTTTGTGCACTTGGATATAACTATAGAGATATAGCTTTAAGACTTATTCAAGAGGATGAACAAGTCTATAATCTGATGCGAAAAAAACCGATTTGGATTGAACTCTTGCCGTTAGTTAGAGATGCGATAGAACATCTTTATATACATTATGATACCAAAAATCTAAAAGAGATCTTCTTAGAAGAACATAGTGCATTTGTGAGTGGTTTGATTAAAGAGGTGCAAAAAAATGTAGAGCCAAAAACAAAAAATCTTACAGATAAAATCGATGCGATTTTAATTAATAAATATTTTGGTATTCCTATATTTTTATTTTTGATGTGGGGCTTGTTTCAGCTGACATTTACCCTTGGTGCAATTCCTATGGATTATATCGATCTTGCTTTTTCTAAGTTGGCTGATTTTGTAAGAGAGGTTTTTGGAGATGGTAATATTGGTTCACTTTTGGCTGATGGAGTGATAAACGGAGTAGGAGCCGTTGTGATGTTCTT
>CAZYJF010000251.1:0-2241 GCA_964647715.1 uncultured Sulfurospirillum sp.
CTACCAATTTCACCACCCCGGCAAAAAGACTGACAAGCTAGCTCATCAGTCTTTGAAGAGTAGTTGTGGTACTTATTTACCAGCAACTGCCTCTTTTAGTTTTTTACCAACTTTAAATTTTACAGCTGTTGTTGCAGGTACATCTACAACTTTTGTAGTTCCTGGTACTCTTGCAGTTCTAGCAGCTCTTTGAGTTGTAGAGAATGTTCCAAAACCGATAAAACTAACACTCTTTTTGCTTACTAAAGCCTCTTCGATAGTCTCAAGCATTGCGTCTAATGCACTTGCAGTATCTTTTTTAGATAGTCCTGTTTTTGAAGCAACCGCGTCAATAAATTCAGCTTTTTTCATAAAATAAATTCCTCACTTTTAAAAAATTTGATGTTCAGGGGAAAATAATACACTTTTTAACTTAAAGAATAAGCAAATTATGAAATATTGCTGCTTTTTGTTACCCATTTTACAAAAAATGCCGATTACTACATTATAAGAATCTCTATTTTTATATAAGGAGTAGATTATGAGAGTTGTTCAAAGTACCATTTTTAACTCATTTGTATCAAACAGCCATAGTGCTAAAGATTTGATTGACAGATACACAAACCAAATATCTTCAGGAAAGCAGATAGATAAATCCTACCAAGATAGTTCTATCTATCAAGATACCCTTAGATTTGATTCTCAGATCAATGTCTATTCTGGTATAGAAGATAGAATAAAAAAATCAAAACTCATCACAAACAGCAGTGATCTAGCTCTTGGTAGTATGAATGACTCTCTAAAAGATATTAGAACAAAGCTGATACAGGCATCAAATGATACATTAACAAAAGACAACCTCGAATCTATCGCCATCACACTAAAAGCCAACAAAGACAATCTCTTAAGACTTGCAAACAGCTCTGTAAATGGTACATATCTTTTTAGTGGAACAGCTCAAAAAGTCAAACCATTTGATGAAGATGGTAACTATCATGGAAACGACAAAGCCCTCAAAGTAGAACTAGAAAAATCAAATGAGAGTGATTACAGTATAGATGGTAAGAGTATATTTTTTGGACTTGATAAAAATGTACACAAAAGTGTTGTAAATAATGTTCAATTGACCAACCAAGATCAAAACTCAGAAAATTTTGGCAAACCTTTAAGCAGTGACGATAGTGTAAAAGATATCTTTGGCACAAGTGATTCTACATTTTATTTTTATCTAAATGCAACAGATAAAGATGGTACAAGTATAAAAACTACCATATCACTAAATGCAAACGATAAGATATCAGACTTGGAGGAGAAGATTTCTTCTGCATACTCAGATAGTGTCAATGTCTCATTTGATAATGGTTTTATAAAAGTAGAAGATAAAGGGGCAGGACCTTCTAAGTTAGATTTTCAAATGATAGCTTCTAGCGAAAGTGTTACTAAAACCAGTCAGCTTACAAATCCACTAAATTTCAACAAAAGTAACCAAGCTCTAGCACAAAACGGTATAGATGATTCACTATACTTTAAAAAAGAGGATAATAAACTCAGTGCAAATGTCCCACTTTTAGTAGATGATGAGATTGCAAGTGATTCTACAAAACTATCCCAGATATCAAATAGATCACTAACTGGCAAAACACTAAAAATGCGTTTAACAGATGTAGATGGAAATGATGTATCTGTAAATATCAAGCTTAATAATCAATCAACATTCAAGATAGGCTCAACTACCTACAACTTATATGATGCAAACCCCAATCCTCAAAGCGGTGCAGATATCCCAACAAAAGCAGATGATTTTACACTTGGACAACTAAAGTCAATCATATCTATTGCCATGTCAGGACAAAGACCTCAAGCCAATACCAAAGAGGCCATTGAAGATGCAATACTTGAATCAGAAAAGAGTGTAAAAGTTACTCAGTCACCAAAAGGAGAGTTAGAGATCACTGATCTAAGTAATAAAGGAAATGATATCAACTTCTCTTTATATCAAAAAGACTCAGACAATATGAGCAATGACTCTTTAATAAAATTCAACTCAAACAGAGCTGTAGTTAGTAGTGATCCTCAAATAGACTTTTTTAAAGATCTTGACTCCATCATAAGAGCAGTCGATGAAGCTATTAAAAATCCAGGAGAAAATTTAGATCATCTAAAAAATATTACAGTAGAGAGTTCACTAAGTAAAATAGACTCATTATTGTCAAATGTCAACTCTGCACAAGCAAAGATAGGATCAATTGCCAACAATCTAGA
>CAZYJF010000252.1:0-2215 GCA_964647715.1 uncultured Sulfurospirillum sp.
TAGCCACCATCGCCGAGAGATAAAAAAGCACCGACAAGCTTCCGCTAAAAACTCCCTCTCCGTAACACTGCACCAGATACTCCACTATACCGCCTCTGCTTGGATAGACAACAGCGAGTTTTGCTAAGGAGTATCCGCTTAACAGTGCTATAATTCCACCAAAGATAAAAGAGACCCAAACAAGATTTCCGGCTATCGCACCCGCTTCTCCAAGCAGAACAAAGATACCGGCTCCCACCATAGAACCGATACCCAAAAATATAGCACTCCATAGTCCGAAAGATTTTTTTTGCATTTTGAGCCTTTTTAAAGATATGGGTTAATTATATAACTTTGTAGATTTTGTATTGATTACGATATAAGGTAAAATACTAAAAAAGTCTTCACTTCAAGTATATATACTATAAAAGCTTTTGAGAGTTTGAGATAAAAAAGCAGGCATATTTTATGAACTATGCCTACTCATTGAAAGTGATTAAATAATCCTTAGCAGTTTATCAACCATCTCCATTGCAAAATCTGGTGGCATGTGCTCTTTGTTGTAGTAGAGATAATTGTCAAATCCCCATTTCATCATCTTTGCCAACGGTGAATGGAATGCTTTGTCAATTTTGCCATTGTAAAGAACATTAGATAGTATCAGTGTTGCATCTTCTCCGCCCATATTCATGATACAAAAGACCTCAAGATCATGAGGAGGAATTTCTACATCTTCACCTATCTCTTTCATAAATGAAGCAGCAGCTATAGCTCCTTGAATGATAGCAATGTGTCCTAGTTTTGGTTGAGCCAAAGCCGTAATATCTCCGGCACTGAAAACATTCTCATAATCAAGATGTCTCATTGTAGTATCTGTTGGAATGAAGCCCTTCTCATCCCCTATTTTTGAATCTTTTAATACTTTGGGTGCAGAGTAGGGTGGTATGATGATGGCTAGATCACAATCCATTTTGCTTCCATCTTCAAAAGCTATGAAATCTTTTCCTATCTCTGCTAGGATTTTGTTAGTGTGAAGAGCAATCTTTCTTTCTTGCATCACTTCTCCTACAGCACTTCTTGGGATATCACCTACATCTTCAAAAAATATCTCTCCGGGAGTAAAGACATCAATTTTATAATCTTGCTCTCTTTTTAAACCCTTCTCTTTATACAGATAATGATCAAGCATAAACATAATTTCACCGATAGGTCCCTCACAAGGAGCTTTTAGAGGTGGAGCTTTGACTCTGCTTCCCCATTCACTTTTGGCAGCTCCTGTGACAATTTTGCCACCTTGAAACTCTTTGACTTTTTGCCAGAGCCTTTGAGCTTGTGTATCATCACAGACAGAGTATCCATACTCTTCAAATCCTCTCACAGCATCATAATCTTTGATGGCACCAAGAGTGATAAAAAGATAGTCGTACTTGATCTGTGCATTATTTTTCAATGTTAAACTATTCTCTTTTGCATCGATAAATGTCACCTCATCTTGTATAAACTTTGCTCCTCGAGACTCTATGGTATCTTTTAGCTCTACCAAAGAGTGAGAGAGGGGTGCTCCGTCAAATGCTACTTCGGGGAGAGAAGGCTTTAAAAGTGAATGGCTTCTTGAGTCAATCACGGTGAGATTTATCTTCTTGCCTATTAGTGATCTTATCTTATAAAAGATATGCAGACCGGAAAAACCGGCACCTAGTATGACTACTTCTTTCATGGTATATCCTTTCTTTATGTAAGTATCAGCTTAAAAAAGTATCAAAAATCTCTTTCGCATCGCCAATAATAGAGCTACTGTTTGAGTGTTTGACAATTCTTACCAAATATGCCAACTCCTCTTTTGTAACTCCCATTTTTTTAAGCATCTTTGTTTGCTCTCTCATGCACTCTTGACTACCTTTGGTAAGAGATACAGCAAGTGCTAAAAGCATAGATGTTTTTGGATCAAACGGATTGTTCTCATCTTGAACACTAAACTTACTGCTCATCGCCTGTTCTACTAAAAATCTAGGATCAATTGCCTTTGCAGAATTTAAACTCTGTGGTAACTCTCCCATCTTCTCTACCATCATTGCCTCTACTTGTTCTGGTGTTGGTGCATGTGCCATATTTAACTCCTCTTAAAAATTTTGATGAAATATTTCATCTTCAAAGCACTCTTGTCAAAAGTGCTTCAAAGAAGAAACTTATTCCAAAGCCTCTTCTATCTTCTTTATCGGATTTGTCTTTTTATTTC
>CAZYJF010000253.1:0-2214 GCA_964647715.1 uncultured Sulfurospirillum sp.
GCATAAGATCAAACTTTCCAAAAGAGGGATGCAATTCACTGTATCCATATATAGCGATTCCGCACCTTGCAAAATCATCCTCCATTTCCATTCTCAAAAGTGAAGATGAGGCAAACGAATGAAAAAGTGGTCTTTGAAGATGATATTTCCCCACCATCTCCAAGACCCGGGCTTTGATCTTTTTCCAATTTCTCACCTGCCAAAAGAGTTCACTATTTAGATCATCAGCAGATCTAAAGTGAGTCATCACCCCCTCTAAGAAAAGTCCATTTTTTATGATATGAGAAAAAGCATCCTCTATATCGCTCTCATCTATACCGTTTCTGTGCATTCCGCTGTCTATCTTGAGGTGTATTTTTGCACCTTTTGGAGCTTTTAAAAGATGCTGCATTGAGTTTATGGTATATGAAAATCTATCATCAAACTTTTCAAAGTTTGGTATCAAAAGCAGTACTAGATCAAACTCATCTACTATAAGCCCTGCCTCTTTTTCATCCCTAACCACAGCCTTTTTGATTCCAAACTCCTTTGAGAGCTTTGCCATCTCCAAAAGACCGTGACCGTAAGCGTTATCTTTCAAAACCACAGCCAAGCTTTCAACTCCTCCTGCTCTTTTGCAAAGAAGTTTTAGGTTATGAAAAAAGTTACTCTTGATTAACTCGATGTGTGCCATTACTTTGGCTCTATATCTCTAGCCTCCATCAAAAGACCTCTTAATTTTCTAGCTTGATAATCGAGCTTAAAAAAGCGATCATAGACCTCTTTTGCATCAAGTGTTGGGTTTGAAGAGAAATCAAACTGTCCAAATTTATTTTTAGCCAAATTCTCATCCAAAAAGTCAAAAAACTCATCTCTTATCATCTGATACTCTCTCATCTGCTTTCTAACTTCATCAACAGGTGTCATTTTGTCTCCTTTTGGTGTTTTAATAATTTATAGCGACTTTGTAAGTAGGATCATCCTCCTCAAAGACACAAAACTCTTTGGCATCATTCAAAAGATTTTTACAATCAGAGCTAAGATGTCGAAGAGTTAATCTCTTACCATTTGCTTTGTATTTTTTGGTAATCGCATCAATGGCTTCCACTCCAGAGCTATCCATCACTCTAGCATTTTTAAAGTCTATGACGACATTTTTTGGATCCTCTTTTGGGTCAAACTGCTCCAAAAAGGATGTCACCGAACCAAAAAACAAAGGACCATCTAGCTGATAAACCTTTGTACCATCTTCTTCGATATAACTTTTTGCATATATTTTAGCATGTTTCCATGCAAAAACCAATGCCGAAATGATGATACCAGTAATCACAGCAATTGCCAGATCAAACTTGATAGTGATAAGAGTTACAACAATCAAAACCAAGGCATCAGATAGTGGCATCTTTGATATTCTTGAGAGTGATGAAAACTCAAAAGTACCGATACTCACCATAAACATAATCCCTGCCAATACAGCCACAGGGATGATAGATATCAAAGGAGTCAAAGCAACTACAAAGAGGATCAAAAGAATCGCCGCAGTGACAGATGAAATTCTCCCCAGACCTCCTGAAGTAAAGTTGATGATACTCTGCCCAATCATCGCACATCCTGCCATCCCACCAAAAAGACCTGAAGCTACATTTCCAGCACCTTGAGCTACACACTCTTTGTTTCCACTTCCTCTTTTGCCACTCATCTCATCCAAAACCGAAAGTGTCAAAAGCGACTCTATCAAACCAACAAGTGCAACCAAAAAAGCATAAGGCAAAACGATCTTCAAACTCTCCCAATTAAACAGATGAAAATCGGGCATCACAAAGTGAGGAAAAGAGCCTTGAATATCTGCTAGATCACCCACTGTTTTTGTATCGATATGGGCAAAATAGACGATACTAGTCAATAGCACGATCGCAACAAGTCCTGCCGGAACTGCCTTGGTAAATCTAGGCAAAAAATGCATGATAGCCATCGTGATAAAAGCCAAGATATACATCTCATAATGCTCACTAAAGGAGTGCGAGAGCTTTTCCCAAAAGCTATGCAAACTATCATAATCACTTGATCTAAAAAACTTCAACTGAGCCATAGCGATAACAATAGCAAGACCATTTACAAATCCATACATTGCAGGTTGAGGCACAAGTCGGATAAATTTACCCAGCTTTAACACACCGATTACTATCTGAATCAATCCAGCGATTATGGTAGTCAAAAGAATATAGCTTAAAATCA
>CAZYJF010000254.1:0-2212 GCA_964647715.1 uncultured Sulfurospirillum sp.
CATAATTATATCAAAAATTCAAGCTATTGTAGGTAGATATGTTGTGTGGAATCGATGAAGCAGGGCGAGGTTGTCTTGCTGGACCTTTGGTGGTAGCAGGGGTGATCTTGGAAAAAAGAGTCTATAAATTGGCAGATTCAAAAGTCCTTAGTGAGAAAAAAAGGGAAGAGTTGTATGAGAAGATCATCAAAAACTCAAGATACAAAATCTGCTTTACCGATAACCATACAATTGACAAATATGGACTCTCAACGGCTATCAAAAACTCAATCGTTGAAATCATAGATCATCTAAATCCAGATCGAACGATCATGGATGGAAATACTACTTTTGGACTTAGTGGGGTTGAAGCGATTATCAAAGCTGATTCGAAGATAGCGGAGGTAAAGGCGGCGAGTATCTTGGCTAAGGTGAGTCGAGATCGGTATATGTATGAGATAGCATCTGATTATTCGCAGTATCAGTTTGAAAAGCACAAAGGGTATGGGACGAAGTTGCATATTCAGATGATAGAGAGATATGGTTTGAGTGATCTGCACCGAAAAAGCTTCAAAGTCAGATCGCTTCAACCCTCACTCTTTAGCGATTAAACAGCCACATCAACAGTGACAAGACGACCGATATGACAAACATCGACCCGATTGGTGCATAAAAGGAGAAGTTCTCTCCCTCTTTTTTGAAGTCAAGCGGTAAATTTCCAAACCAGTTTAGAAGACCATATTTATATCCAAGACCTATCAAGATCAAAATTATTCCGATTGTGATAAATATATTTGTATTCATGAATTACACTCCGTGCTACAACAGCTCTTTTTTGTTTTAAAAAGTGGGCTGATTAAATGATAAAGTGTTAGAGCCCACAAGACTATACTACTGATTATCAAAAAGACTCCTCCCTCCTCTTGTATATGCAAGATTGAGGCTGGGTCGATATTTTTGCTATCAAAAATCCAGTCAAGTCCTAGTCCAAAGAGGATACTTCCCACAACGATAGTACCTAGATAGATAAGAAGCGATCTACCCCCAAGCATCTTTTTTACCACTCCCATCGTGACTGTATTGGTGGCTGGCCCCGCACTCAAAAAGACAAATGCCGCTCCAGCACTCACTCCGCTTAGCATCAAACCAGCAGCTATGGGAAGTGAAGCAGTGGCACAGACATACATAGGTACAGCGATAGCGATGACGATGAGGTAGGAGAGCCAGTTGTAACTTTTGAGTATCTGGCTTAGGTCGTGAGGCATAAATGTGGTGATAAGTGCTCCCAGAATGAGTCCCCAAAAAAGTGGCTTTGCGATATCACCTAGAAGTGTGACAAAGGCATATTTTAGAGCATTTATCAAACTAAATCCCTTTTTGCTCTCACTTGAACAGCAACTATCTCCACTACAACAACTATCCTGTTGCTCCTCTTTTACAACTGGTTTGTTTAGTGAAAATTTTGGTTTTAGAATCTCCTCTTCTTTATCAAAAAGATTTGTCAAAACTCCTGCAACAACGGCTATGATCATAGAACTAATGATCCTATATATCGTAAAGATCCAGCCAAATACACCGTAAGTGGCGAGAATTGAGTCCACTCCAGTGATAGGGGTAGATATGAGAAAGGAGAGCGTGGCTCCTTTGCTTGCACCAGATTTTTTGATAGAGGTGGCAAGCGGGATCACTCCACATGAACAGACAGGCAGAGGAATACCAAAAAGAGTCGATTTGACAACTGAAGAGATGGAGTTTTTGCCAAGATGCTTAGTTACTAGACTTTCAGGAACAATCTCGTGCAAAATTCCCGCAAACAAGAGTCCAAACAGAATATAAGGAGCCATAGAGAGGCTTAGATTCCAAAGCTCTTGTAAAAAATCGATTAGTATCATCCAAGAAGTCTCGCTGCCTCTTTGGCATGGTAAGTGATGATGATATCCGCTCCTGCTCTTTTAAACCCAAGAAGTGTCTCCATCATCACCTTGTCATAATCGATAAGCCCTGCTTTTTGTGCACACTTTAGCATCGCATACTCACCACTGACATTATAGACTGCAAGTGGGGTAGAGGTGGCATCTCTTATCTCTCTGATGATATCCATATAGGCAAGGGCTGGTTTTACCATCAAGATATCGGCTCCTTGTTTCTCATCCTCTATGCTCTCTGCAATCGCTTCTTTTCTATTTGCCGGATTCATCTGGTAGCTTCTTCTATCACCAAAGCTTGGAGCAGA
>CAZYJF010000255.1:0-2206 GCA_964647715.1 uncultured Sulfurospirillum sp.
CCACTAACCTCATGGGTACCACGACTTATCGCAAAATTGTGCTCTTGGGTGTCATCTTTTTCAAATGGTCGAGAGATGAGATAGGCATCGCTAAATCCTCTGTTTTTGGTTGTGTGAAGTTCTTTTTGATATTTACTCGCCTCAAAATTTCCGGCATAATAATCATCTATCGCATCTTTGTAAGCTTTAGTTGTGATTGCACAGTAGTATGGACTCTTTGTTCGCCCCTCAATTTTGAGTGAATCAACAACACCACTTTTTATGATCTCATCTACATGTGAAGCTAGATTCATATCTTTGGCATTGAAGATATATGTTCCAATCTCTGGTTGCTCTTCTAGTCTAAAGAGTGTCCCATGCTCTTTATTTTCAGCATATAGAGTATATTCAAATCGACAATCATTCGCACAACTTCCGCGATTTGGAACCCTTCCCATCTGAACAGCACTCACAAGACATCTTCCACTATATGCAAAACACATACTTCCATGTACGAAAACTTCAAGCTCAAGATCTGGCAGGTGCTTTTTGATATCTTCAAGATCTCTTAGGCTTATCTCCCTAGCAGCGATAATTCTTTCTACCCCTTGGTCATAGTAAAACTGTGCATCTAAGTAATTTAATACATTTGCTTGGGTAGAAAGATGAAGTGGGATATTTGGTGCAAACTTTTTGGAGAGCTTGATGACTCCTGGAGTTGAGATAATAAAAGCATCAGGATTTAGTGAAGCCATCTTCTCTAGATGGGCTTCAAGAAGCTTTAGTTGATTGTTGAATGGAAAGCCGTTGATGGTAACATAGACCTTTTTACCAAGGCTGTGAGCATAATCCACTCCATCTTTAAACTCTTCGAAACTAAACTCTTTGCCTGATCTAATTCTAAGTGAGAAATGACTCACACCACCATAAACGGCATCTGCCCCATAATTTAGAGCGATCTTTAGTTTCTCCAAATTACCAGCGGGTGAGAGAAGTTCTATTTTTTGCAAATCTTACCTTTTTTTGGTGAGATTATAACATTTTTGCTTCTATTTTATCTCTTAAAATTAGAGTTTAATAGACTCTAATACAAATTCATCAAAAAATATCCAAATTCAATCTTTTTTAACTCATAATCACTCAAACTTTTTCCACTTAATGGTAGATTTGCAACAAGTGCAAAATCTTGTGTTTGACCTATGTTCATTCTTCTATTATTTATAACTATTTTGTAATTTCCTCTTTTTAGATGTGCTTCTATCTCTTGGAGGTTATCTACACTATTATAAGCATCCTTTTTTGCAAGAAAGAGAGGATTATTAGCATCAAGTCTCCAAGGGTAGTAGGTAGTTCCATCTTTGCCAACTATCTTAAAATCTATCACTGTATTTAAATAACTTGTGATTTCATCTCCTATATAAGGAGCTGCATTTGATGGGTCTATCCAAGAAAGAGTAACTCTTACATCTTGATCTTTAGGAACATGAAGTGTGAACTCTTTTTCATTTCCTTCACTCACTTCATTTAGGATGATTTGAGAGTTTGATCTTGACATACTCTCTATTGCTTTGACAGCTTTTAGAGCATCAGGAAGTCCATATCCATACTCATAATCTGGTCCATATCTTCCAAGATCAAGTGCCGAGTTTGCCAAGAGTGCTTTGGCTAAATCTTCTCTTAGAGGAATTTTGTTTACTCTTTTATACTCCTCTTCTAAGAGTGCCAAAAGTCCTGTTACATGAGGAGCTGACATAGATGTTCCTCTCATGTAGGCATAATCATCACCTTCAGCTATCGATTTTACATGTTCACCATAAGCTACGATATCAGGCTTGATCCTACCGGCATTTACTGGTCCCACACTGCTAAACTCTGTCAATTGTAGATCTTTATCTATCGCACCAACTGTTATGATATTTTTAGCACTAGAGAAATCTTTGATGATCCAATAACCCCCACCCTCTTCTTCTCTTGAGTTTCCAGCAGAATTTACGATGATTGAGTTTGGATGTTCAAAAACAAAATTATCACAATTTTGAGAGATAAATCCATAAGTTTCTCCTGTTTCTGGTCCATAAGAGTGATTGGATAGTAAAATACCTCTACTATCTAAATCCTTTAAAACATCTACAATATATCCAAACTGCTCAAATGAATAGGAGAAAATTTTTACATCTGTTGCTACTCCTATGGCATCTTTGTCTTTGCCTTTTGAGCCTATGATTCC
>CAZYJF010000256.1:0-2206 GCA_964647715.1 uncultured Sulfurospirillum sp.
CCCCATGCAAATTCGCATCTACTACAAAGACACCGACTGTGGCGGTATAGTCTATCACTCAAGGTATCTTGATTTTTGTGAGATGACAAGGAGTGAGCTTTTCTTTCAAGCGGGTATGAAGCCCTATGTTGATGGGTGTCATTTTGCACTAAAGAGTATCGATTGTGAATTTGTCTCATTTGCCAAGCTTGGTGATCTGCTTGATGTAAGTGTTAAAATTTTGGAGCTAAAAAATGCTTCATTTAGGATCTTTCATGAGATAAGACGAGATGGTAGGCTTATCTTTACCATGGAGGCTGTTTTGGTCTTTTTGTGTGAGGGTGGCAAGATCGGCAAAATACCTCCAAAATATCGTGAGTTTTTAGAGAGATTTTGTTAGACTATCACGATGAAACAAAGAGGTTTAGAGAAGTTCAACAATCTTGTAGATGCACTCAGCTCACTTCCCACAGTCGGTAAAAAATCGGCTCTTAGATATGCTTATCATATGGTGCTAAACGACTCCTTTTCGGCTCTGAAGCTCTCTCATGCGATAGAGAGTGCGGTTAGCTCTATCGGTAGGTGCAAAGAGTGCGGAGGGCTTAGTGAGGATGAGATCTGTGATATCTGCATAGATGATAGCAGAGATGAGAAGAAGCTTTGTGTGGTAGAGAGTGCCAAGGATATCTTTATCATCGAGGATGGAGGTATATATGATGGAAAATATTTTGTGCTTGAAAACCTCGATGAAGATCAGATAAACAGACTCAAAAACCTTGTAGAGGGCAGGGTAGAAGAGGTGATCTTTGCCTTTACTCCATCCCTTGCAAACGATAGTGTGATCTTGTTTATCGAAGACAAACTAAAAGAATTTCGTCTAAAATTTACCAAGATTGCCCAAGGTGTTCCTACTGGAGTAAACCTTGAAAATGTCGATCTACTATCTCTTGCCAAAGCTTTGGATGATAGGGTGGAGATTTAGTCAAAAGCCTTTTTCATATATTGCTCTATCTGTTCAAACTCAAATCGGTTGTCATAGAAGATATTAAATGCCAAAACTCCCTGAAAAAGAAGCATATCGGCTCCATCTTTACACTTTAGATCTGCCTCTTTGGCAAGTCTTAAAAATGGAGTCTCTTTGTTGTAGATCACATCCATTGCATATTTTGCCTCTTTTAAGAGAGGAGTTAGTATCTCAAGAGGAGCAGGGGGAGTGTTATCTTCTAATCCTGCTGATGTGGTGTTGATGATGATATCGTATCTTTTTGGGTTGAAACTCTCCCATGTGAAGCTCTCAAATTCGGTAAAATCTCTTAGTCTTTCTTCTGATCTATTTAGTATCTGTACTTCGATACCATTTTGTCGCAGTATGTAGGCTATCGCTTTTGCTGTTCCTCCAGCTCCCAAGATCAGAGCCGATTTGACATCTTTGAAATCTTTTACCATCGATAGATAAAAACCCTCGGCATCTGTGTTGAAGCCTATCATATTGTTATCCTCTTTGATGAGGGTATTGACTGCTTTTATATCCTTTGCGATGCCTCTTACTTCATCTGCTTGGGCGTAGGCAGCATTTTTGTGAGGCACGGTGACATTAGCCCCATCAAACTCCTCCATAAAACGAGGTCTTAACTGACAAGCTTCAGTAAGTAGAGTTTTTGAATACGAAGCATCAAGTCCCAAACCCTCTATCGCATAAGTGTGCATTTTGGGAGAGATGGAGTGCTCTACTGGATCACCAAAAATAGTAAATTTTTTACCCATTTTCGTTTAACTCATCGAGTGTGCTCATCATAGCGGCTAGTTTATTGTCCACCTCTAAAAACTCCAACTCTTTTTTGCTATCTGCTACTACTCCAGCTCCTGCTTGAAAGACTATTTTCTCATCATCAAGATATGCTGTTCGTATAGCGATGGAGCTATCCATATTTCCATCAAAGCCAAAATATCCCACTGCACCGCTGTAAAATCCTCTCTTTAGCCCCTCAAACTCTGCGATTAACTCCATCGCTCTTATCTTTGGAGCCCCAGTCATCGTTCCTGCTGTAAATGTAGCGGCGAAGAGATCAAACATATCGTATCTCTCATCGATGATGGCTTCCACATCGCTTACCATGTGCATCACATGTGAGTATCTTTCAACTCTCATCATATTTGGTACCTTCACAGTTCCCGTTTTTGCCACCCTTCCCACATCGTTTCGACCAAGATCAACTAGCATGAGATG
>CAZYJF010000257.1:0-2201 GCA_964647715.1 uncultured Sulfurospirillum sp.
AAGTGCGATGATATAATCACCTTGAGGATCTTCAGATTTACCCTCCATTCCACAAAGGTGTCCGATATTGTAGTTTACATTTTGTCTATCTTTAACTTCGCAAGTAAGATAATTCCACTTTACAACTTGAGAATCAACATACAAAGATGTATATATCTCACCATCACTCTTCCATTTTGGTCCATACTGGTTATGAAGAGGTCCAAGGCCTAGATTTGCTTGACAATGCATAGCTTTTTTCATATCAAGAATTGGTATACCATAAGGATCTTTTCCTGCATAATCTTTAGCTTTAATCAATTGTTGAATTTTATCCCAGCTATAAACTGTAGCATGTGTATCAAGCTTACCACACACCACGATATATTTTCCATCAGGACTGACATCAACGCCATGAGGAGATTTTGGCTCAGGGATTAAAAATAGTGCATCATTTTTTATTGCTACATCCATTGGAATTACCCTGTGACCATTGATAACTTTAATATTTTTATCATCTTTTGCAATCTCAGCTAACTTTTTCCAATTATATATATGTAAAAAGTCGGTATCATTTCTACTAGTTCCAGCTTCAAATGGTGGTAAACCTTTTTCTATACCTCCTGTGTACATTTCGGAGTTAAATGAGTTTGTAAATCCCCAACCAAAACTTGCCTCTTTACCAGCATCAGATAAATCTTGCATATATGGAGGCATCTCTATCGTAAAAGAGTTATCTGGCTTAATTCTTCCCTTTTCGTGGTCAAATTTCCAGATAGTTACACCACCTCTATAAGTCTCTGCATAATCTTCTATAGGATGATAGTTATTGTCAAACGGTGCACCATATTGACAAGCTTCTAAAATGTACTCACTATTTGGAGTAAAGAATGCTCCACCATGAGCACTTTTAAAAACAGGATTCACAACGATCTGTTTGGTAACAAAATCTTTTAAATCGATAACTGCAAGTCTAGGATTTGCTTTGTCATTGATTATCAACCATTTACCATCATACCTACCATTGGTCTCAGATAGAGCTGGGTGGTGAGTATCTCCCCATGTGATCTTCTTACCTCTGATATTACCTTGAGCTAAAATTTTCTTGGTATCATCATCATATCCCCACCCTTGCCAAGGCTCAGGTGTAAAAACACCGATATACTTTAGTATCCTCATTGATGGGACACCATAGACCATCATTTGACCAGACTGTCCACCCGAACTAAAAACGATATATTTATCTCGTCCACCACTTGGTGTATAAGTCTTAGCAGCTGCTAAAAGATCTGCTTGAGACAATCCTCTCTCTTTCATCACTTTGTCTATCTCAGAGTTAGCAGATAAAAAGCTAAAACTAATCAGAGATGAGATCAAAACCGATGAGATTTTCATCATACCTTTTTTCATAAAACGCCTCCTTTAAAATTTTGGAATAACCAATAGTGATATTTTACATAAGAAAAAGTCTCTTTTTGGTCGCCTATGCAAAAAATCGTTAAAAAATCGTTAAAATATTCAATCTATCATATATCCAAGATCACGAACAGTCTTGATGAAATTTTGCGGAAGTTTTTTTCTCAATTTAAAGACTAAATTTTTCAAGGCACTTGAAGGTGCCTCCTTGTAAATATAGAGTTTATCCTCTATCTGATGTTTTGTTACCAACTCTCCCTTGTGAGATAAAAGAAGTTCTAATAAATCTAACTCCTTATGGGTAAGAGAAATTCTCTCTTCATTAAAAAAAAGTTGCTTATTATTATAGTCATAAGTAGTATTGGCATCTATCTTTATAACAATATGTGAAGTTTCCAACAGACTTTTTGCAATACTTGATAAAATAGTGTTTAACTGACTCTCCTTCATAGGCTTCACCACATACTCAACAAGAGATAACTTAATAGCTTCAAGAAGGTATTTGCTATCTGTATATGCACTTGTTATCACTATGGGAATTGAACTATTCTCTTTTCTAATCTTTTTAATTAGTTCTATACCATTTAGTTTTGGCATTTTCACATCTGTGATTATGATATTTGGTTGCATTGAACTATAGATTTCATATGCTTCTTCACCATCACTTGCATGGTATATCTTATCCACATAGAGTGATAAGATTTTTGAAAAACTTTCTCTTAGGGATTTCTCATCCTCGACAAGTAGAAGCGAACTACTCTTAAGTATCATCTCATAACTCTCTTGCATAAGCAAATTTTATCACT
>CAZYJF010000258.1:0-2188 GCA_964647715.1 uncultured Sulfurospirillum sp.
ATTGCTAACTTTACAGATGTTGCAAAGACATTTACAGGGATTATCCAAGCATTTGAAAATTATGCCGACAAGATGAAAGAGGTAGGTGTGAAGATCTATGTAAGAAGAGGTGGTCCAAACTATGAAAAGGGTCTAAAAGATATCAAAGAAGCAGCAGATAGATTGGGACTTCCAATAGAAGTTTATGGACCAGAGACTCATGTTACAGATATCGTTAGAATGGCATTAGAAGAGAAGTAGGGAGAGAAGATGAGCAAATTATTTACTAAAGATACACAAGCGATTTTTTGGAACAACAACAAGAGTGCGATCCAAAGAATGTTGGATTATGATTATACGATAAAAAGAGAGACACCTTCAGTTGCGGCAATAGTTGCACCTACAAGCAATAATAAGTTTGAGAAGTTTTTCTGGGGTGGCGATGAGATAATGGTACCAATCTACAAAAGCACGGCTGAAGCGAAAGCTGCTCAGCCTCAAGCTGATGTTTTACTAAACTTTGCATCTTTTAGAACAGCATATGATGTTACTATGGAAGCTCTTGAGATCGGTGGATTCAAAACTATTATGATCACAGCAGAGGGTATTCCTGAAAGATTAGCAAGAAAGATGAATCAAAGTGCAAGAGATGCTGGAGTAACAGTGATTGGACCTGCAACTGTTGGAGCGATAAGCCCAGGAGCATTCAAGATAGCAAATGTTGGTGGAACGATTGAAAATATCGTAAACTCTAAACTACATCGTGCTGGTTCTTGTGGACTAGTAACTAGATCAGGAGGATTGTTTAACGAGCTTTCAAACATCATCGCTATCAATGCCGACGGTATAGCTGAAGGTGTAGCTATTGGTGGAGATAGATTTGTCGGATCTGTATTTATAGACAATCTTCTTAGAATGCAAGATAACCCTGATGTAAAGTATATGATCTTACTTGGAGAAGTAGGTGGAACAGAAGAGTATAAAGTTATCGAGGCTGTAAAAAGTGGAAAAATCACAAAGCCGGTGATTGCATGGTGTATCGGAACGATTGCCAAGTACTATGATAGTGGTGTACAGTTTGGACATGCAGGTGCAAGTGCAAATGCAGAGGCTGAAACAGCAGAAGCTAAAAATAAAGCGATGGCAGAAGCTGGTATCCATGTACCTAAGTCATTTAATGATCTTCCAAGAGTTATCAATGAAGTCTATACAAAACTCTATAACGAGGGAACGATTCTTGAGATTGCTGAGCCACAGATTAACACAGTTCCAAAGGTAAGAAGACCAAAACAGTTTATCTGTACCATCAGTGATGACAGAGGTGAAGAAGCTACATATGCAGGATTCCCTATCTCTTCAGTAGCAACTCCTGATACTGGTAAAGGTATAGGAGATGTGATCTCACTTCTTTGGTTTAAAAAGCAGTATCCAAAATGGGCTACAGAGTTTATAGAGACGGTTATGAAAACAGTTGCAGATCATGGACCTGCAGTTTCAGGAGCTCACAATGCAAAAGTTACAGCAAGAGCAGGTAAAAGTGTTGTTGAATCATTGGTTACAGGACTTCTAACTATTGGCCCTAGATTTGGTGGAGCGATTGATGGAGCTGCTAAATATTTCAAATATGCAGATGACAACAAACTCTCACCTGCTGAATTTTTAGCATATATGAAAAAACAAGGTGTGCCAATTCCAGGAATCGGTCACAGAATCAAATCTCTAAAAAACCCTGATCTTAGAGTAGAGGGATTAAAAAAGTTTGCACAAGAACATTTCCCTGCAACTCCACTACTTGATTATGCTCTAACAGTTGAGCAACTTACAACTAGTAAAAAAGAGAACTTGATCTTAAATGTGGATGGAACTATCGGTATATTGATGGTTGATATGTGGAGAGCCTTAGGATATCCTGAAGAGGAGATCGATGAGTTTATTGAGAGTGGAACACTAAATGCATTCTTTATCGTAGGTAGATCTATCGGATTTATCGGACATATCCTCGATGAAAAAAGACTTGCAATGCCTATGTATAGACACCCAATGGATGATATTCTATATGATGTTCAAAAGGCAGAAGAGATTTAATTAAAGATATTTCAAATTTGGCCGATGTTATTGGAAGTAAAATTCCAAAGTCGGTCAAGGATATAGTGTGAAAAAAGCAATGTCACTCGTAGAGTTAGTACTAGTAGTTATAATTATAGGTATA
>CAZYJF010000259.1:0-2182 GCA_964647715.1 uncultured Sulfurospirillum sp.
CAAATTTTTCATCATTAAAAATATCATCAATTGTTAATATTTTTCTATCTTCTAATTTTTGTAAAGCTTCAGTGATAGCAGACATCCATATTTCTTTTCGTTTTTCAAGAGGAGGAGTTACTAAAGCAGTAAAAATCTCAACGGCTGTACCACTTCCTATGGGTAAAAGCCCCAAACCTGCTCGAATTACTTGATGAACTTTATCACCAGTGGATTCAGTTGGAGGATTAATATTACTAGGCATTATTTTTTCCTTAGACATAACTATTTTCTTACATGTATTCTAGCTAAACACTCTATAATATTAATACCAGTCATTTTGTAAAATGCAAACCTACATAAATTTATAACCCCACACCCAAAACCTTTATCAAACACCTGCTAATATACCCCTATGAAACTTTTAGTATCCGCACTTGAGCCTTCGGCGAATCTTCATCTCAAGCCTGTTTTGGATGAGGTAGATCATCAGATTGTTGGTATATTTGATAAGAGCTTTGGTGATCCTATATTTGATATGAGTCAATTTTCGGTGATGGGGTTTTTGGATGTTTTGCCAAAGATCAGACTCGCAAAAAGAGCTATCAAAGATATGGTTTTGTTGGCAAGAGATTGTGATTCGGTTTTGCTTATCGATGCACCCTCTTTCAATCTTCGCCTTGCAAAGGAGCTAAAGAAGCACTATCCTCACAAAAAGATCACCTACTACATCCTCCCAAAGGTGTGGGCTTGGAAGAAAGGCAGAGTCAAGACTACACAGAAGTATTGCGACAATTTAGCCTCGATATTTCCTTTTGAGAAGAAGTTTTTTGACAGTAGTATCTATGTGGGAAATCCACTCTTGGATGAGATACAAACTTTTCGCGATCCCCACTCTAAGTTCTACACCACGGCATTTTTACCGGGTAGCAGAAGAGGTGAAGTCAAGAGGTTGATGCCGGTTTTCAGGGAGCTTGCCAAGAGGATCGAGGGCAAAAAGGTGCTTTTGATTCCGCCGTTTTTAAAGGGTGAGGATATCGGTGAACTTTATGGGGATATCGAGGATTTTGATATCTCTTATGTGATGCAAGAGACTTTGGCTCACAGTGATTTTGCCTTCATATGCTCTGGGACGGCGACTTTGGAGGCTTCTATAATCGGTACTCCTTTTGTTCTGGTTTACAAGGCTAGACCTATTGATTTTAAGATCGCCAAAACCTTTGTCAAGCTACCCTATGTGGGACTTGCAAATCTGATCTTACATTTTTTTGGTAAAGAGCCTCTTCATCCTGAGTTTTTCCAAGAGGATGTCAATGTCCAAAATCTCCTGAACTCTTATCAAAATATCGATAAGATGAAGTTTGCCAAAGCCAGTTATGATCTTAGAGAGATTTTGAAGTTTGGCAGTGCAAAAAATGTAGCAAATTTGCTATAATTTAACAAACTTAAGATTTTCAAGGAATTATTTGATGCAAAAGCAACCGATTACTACTTACGGATATAGAAAATTGGGCGATGAACTTCATGATCTAAAGATGGTTCAAAGACCAAAAACCGTCGAAGAGATAGACATAGCAAGAAGCCACGGCGACTTAAAGGAAAATGCCGAATACCATGCCGCAAGAGAGAAGCTTAGATTTATCGAAAAGAGGATGGCAGAGCTTGCTGATCTTTACGACAACTCCCAAGAGGTCGATCCTTCCAAGTTTCCTCACGATAAGGTGATGTTTGGATCGACTGTGAAGCTAGTCGATTGTGACAGTGATGAAGAGCTCACATATACGATAGTAGGTACATATGAGAGTAATCCAGACCGTGCTCTCATCTCAAACCAATCTCCCTTGGCAAGAGGGCTGATGGGCAAAGAAGAAGGTGATGAAGTCACTATCAAGCTACCCTCTGGTGAGAGAACATATGAGATCCTTGATATCAGCTACAAAGAGATAAGTTTTGATGATTGATGTAGCAGTTGTAGGAGCTAGTGGTTATACAGGGCTTGAGCTAATCAAGATACTTGTAAATCATCCTAAGTTTCGTATATCCTATGTAGCTACAAGTGAAGGAGAGATGAAGCTAAGTGATCTTCATCCAAGCTTACAGGGTATCTATGAGTGTGATGTCCAAAAAGCTGATGCCAAAGAGATAGCAAAGGTATCAAAACTCGCCTTTTTGGCTCTACCTCACAAAGCATCTATGGGTTTTG
>CAZYJF010000260.1:0-2161 GCA_964647715.1 uncultured Sulfurospirillum sp.
ACAGAGGTCATCGATAGAAAGTTTCATGACCTGCTTCTTATCGGCGAGGCAAATGCGAAGTATAACGGAAGAGATGTGATTTGGTATAGTGATTTGCCACTAACTAAAGCTTTTAGAGAGTCTATGCAAAAGTTTGAGAAACTAGAATCCCAGCTTGAGCTTAGTGATGTGTTAGATCATATAAAAACACTACCACCTTTGTACACACTAGAATTTGCATTAGAAGAGAAATTGACTACAATAGTAGGAACACTGATCTATATCCTAGCAAATATAACAAAAGAGTTCTCAACTGATGATAATGTTGTCGCCGAGGATGAGTTAAAAAGAGCTGAAGAGATATTAGATCTAACAATCTAAAGGAGGACAAAAAGATGTCAATGCCAATGCTTGGAGAGAAATTTCCACAATTAGAGGTTCAAACAACACACGGTGCTATGAGCTTACCTGATGATCTTGGTGGGAAGTGGAGTGTAATATTCTCCCATCCTGCTGACTTTACTCCGGTATGTACAACTGAGTTTGTATCGTTTCAAAAACAATATAGATGCGTTTGAAAAATTAAATACTTCCTTGGTAGGAATGTCTGTAGATCAGGTATTTAGCCATATCAAATGGATAGAATGGATAAAAGAGAAATTGGATGTAGAGATTACTTTTCCTATCATAGCAGGTAATGATAAGATTGCTGAAGAGTTAGGAATGCTTCACCCTAAAAAGGGAAGCAATACTGTAAGAGCTGTATTTATCCTAGATCCTGAAGGGGTGATTAGAACAATTCTTTACTATCCTCAAGAGATAGGAAGAAATATTCCTGAGATCATAAGAGCTGTAAAAGCTTTACAAACAAGTGACAATGAGGGTGTAGCTACACCTGCAAACTGGCCTGAAAATGAACTCATAGGAGATCATCTTATCATTCCACCTGCAACTGATGAGAAAACTGCGAAAGAGAGACTTAAAAATCATGAGTGCTTTGATTGGTGGTTTTGCCATAAATAAATTGGCTTAGTGGGGATATTTTACCCCACTACTTCTATAAAATACCAAGTTCACTCATCTCATCTAGTAACTCTTTTTCAGCATGAGCTTTTGTTATCTTGATAATATCATCATTTAAAACTTCTTTAGCTTCATCTTTTAAACCTAGACGAGAATAAGCAAGAGCCAAATATACTCTAATCATTGAGTTCATAGCCCAAGTGGCTGGGTTTTCCTGATAAGGTGTAGCATCGTAGAGTGCATCAAGGAAGAACTCTTTTGCATCCTCATATCTGCCCTCTTTATACTCAATCAGACCTTCTGTAAAATAGATAAACGGTTTGCCATAGACAGGAATCAAGTCTAAATTTACATTTGAAAGATTTTGTTTTGCTATGTTTAGATCACCAAATCTAGCCTCAAACATAGCCCAATCAGCTAAAAATAGATTCTCTTGTGAGAGTTCATAAGCTTTTTTTAGATGTTCTAATGCTTTTTTATGATCTTTGGCATAAAGGTATAGATTTCCAAGTACCGATTCATACATACCTTTGTTTTTTAGATCATAGTACTCTTTGTGTTGTAAAAGGATTTTGACAGCTCCATCCATATCACCACTCATTGCCAAATATTTTGCCTCTAAGATATCACTCTCAACCAAAACATCTTTGTTTTTTGTCAAACTCTTTAACTTATGGCTCAACTCTTTTAGCTTAGCTAGATCAGCAAATGCCAAAGCCTTTTGTGCCTCTTCATATGCGACTAACGCCCTGTAATTCCACAAACTAATAAACGGCAAGATTGAAGCTATAATTACTCCAAAAGATACCCATAAGTATGATTGAACATTATATCCATGCCAAACCATTGCTAGAGCACCTAAGCTTGGAATAAAATTGTTTCTAAGAACTTCTAGTAAAAAGCCACCAAGATTTCTACCCTTTTGAAAATCTATCTCTTTGGCAGCAATGTGCTCTAACTCTTTGTCGTTTAGATATTTAAGATCATCAGCCATCTTTGAAAAGATAGCATCTGAATGCAATTTTATCTCTTTTAAACCATCTTGTTTTAACTTCTCCATCGCCTCTTGGTTGTTAAGTGCATCTATATATCCGTTTTTAACCTCACCTTCAGCATTAACACCACTGTATATTACTTTGCCCATAAATACTCCTCATCT
>CAZYJF010000261.1:0-2137 GCA_964647715.1 uncultured Sulfurospirillum sp.
TGCTCTAAATTAATATATTTTAATTTTGGAGCAAATAATGCCGTCTATTGAAGATCAAGCCCTACAAACCTATCAAAACAATCTTACATATTTACAGTCTTATCAGCCAAGAGTGTATGAGAAATTGGCAGCATTTGACAGTGCTGTAGTAAACGGTCATTATAGTGAGAAATATGATTTAGAGTATAAAGAAGAGGGTTATTTTGATGTAAAAGAGATAAAAAGTGGGAACTATCTGTATGGTTCAAATACAATTGAGTATGCAAAGATGATAGCAAAAAGTATTGATTATAAAAAAGAGGATAATATCTTCATCGTTGCCCCAAGGTATAATTTTTCAAAAGAGTTTTTAAAAAAGGCTAAATATGAGCCAATTGACGCTAACAATCTTAGTGCAGTAGCTCCAATCATTGATCTGATAAATAGACAGATACCTCCAAACTCGACAATGAAAAAGCATGAAAAATTTATCTTTTTTGGAGTAGGACTTGGAACCCACTTAAAGAGTATAGATGAAAAAATAAATTCCGATTTTTATCTGATTGTTGAAGATGATCTTGAGCTTTTTAGATTATCACTCTTTGTTACAGATTATTCTAAATTGGCAAAAAATAGTGAATTGTATTTTTGTATTTTTGAAGAAGATAGTAGCTCAAAGGTTATAATGGAGTACTTTTTGGAAGATGGTTTTATGCACAATCACTATATAAAATTTCTGCATATGCTTCATCACAGTGAAGATAGGATGAAGAATTTTCAGGAAGTATCAGCATCACAAAGACATATATTATTTCCATACCATGCATACTTTCATAAATTTTTAAGACCGTTGGATTACTTAAAGGAAGGATATAAATTTCTAAGTTTAATACCAAAATCATTTCCATTTGCCAATAAACCGGTTTTGATTTTGGCTGCTGGTCCATCACTCTCTAAAAATCTTGCTTGGGTAAAGAAACATCATGATAACTTTATTACTATTGCTTTGACTTCATCTTTGGCTACACTTGAAAAGGAGGATATAATACCAGATATTGTTACCCATTTAGATCCATTTGAAGGATGTAGTTTGCCTCACCTTCAAAAAATAAAAAATAGTGACTATTTTACAAAGCCCATCTGTCTTTTTGGAAGCCAATCACCTAAGGGAGTAGTAGATCTATTTAAAAAAGAGAATATATTTTTCTTTGAGAGTGGTACTGAGTATAAAAAAGATTTTGGTTCTATTACAGCTCCTTGTATAGGTACTATGAGTTATGCTCTCTCACTTGTTTTGGGTGCAAAAGATATATATCTGCTTGGATTGGATCTAGCTATTGACGAAAAGAGCGGTTCAACACATTCAAGTGATCATGCACATGCAAAAACTTTGGATATAAACAATGTAGATCGATTAGAAGAGAAGTTTAGCTTCAAAACATCAATTATAAAGGTTAAAGGAAATTTTCATGAGGAGGTTTTGACTACAGCAAATTTCTATATCAGCATTGAGAGTGCAATAAAAAATTATGCTAAATATCACAAATCTTATCAAACTGTATATAACTTAAATGATGGAGCATATTTAAATGGAGCAATTCCAACTAAGATAGAAGAGGTAAAAGTAAAAAACTCTGTTGATAAAAAAAATCTAATCAAAGATTTTAACTCAATATCGTCCGATGTACTTACTGATAAAGAGATAAAAAGTATTGAGACTATGAATCAACATGCTAAATCTGTCAAAACAATACTTCATAAACACAAAACCAGAAATTTTAATTCACCTCAAGAGTACCAATATAATCTAATGGGGTTATCTTTGGATCTAACTGCAGACAGCTCTCTTGAAGCTAGTTCATTAAACATAGTTCTCCTTAGATATATGCAGTATGTATATCCATATATTTTTGATTATTTAAATACCAAAGAGATAAAAGAGTATAAAAAGACGGTAAAAAAGATAGATAAACTTTTGATTGAGAGTATGTTAAAGATAATAAAAGAGTTTGAGAAAAAATTTGAACTTTTTTTAGAAGAGGAGATTGCTTGAAGTCCCAAAGAGACTTCAAGCTAAAAACTAACTACTGTAGCAATCTCATAACATTCTGTTGAGCTTGGTTAGCTTGGCTCATCGCATATGTTCCAGACTGTGCTA
>CAZYJF010000262.1:0-2108 GCA_964647715.1 uncultured Sulfurospirillum sp.
AGAGGGTTTGATTGACTTTCTTGATGAAAATTCCGATATAATCATCCTAAAATATTAGGAGAATAATATGAAAGTACTACTGATAAAAGATGTAAAATCACTTGGGAAAAAGGGTGAGATCAAAGAGGTCAAAGATGGCTATGGGCAAAATTTTCTAATAGGAAAAGGTTTTGCACTAAGAGCTACTGATGAAGTGATTAAACAGTGGGAAGAAGATCAAGCAAAGGCAAAAGAGGAAGAGGCAAAAGAGATAGCAAGACTCAATGAAATCAAAGAAAAACTCTCATCTATCAAACTAATCTTAAAGAAGAAGCTTGGAGCTAACGGATCCCTTTATGGTGCAGTTACAAAAGATGAGATAGCAGATGCCCTAAAATCTCAAGAAGGTATTGAGATAGATAAGAAAAGCATCGATTTTGGTAAACATGCACTAAAGGGAACTGGTGAGCATGAGGTGGATGTGAAGTTGGGTCACGGTATCCATGCAAAATTGCTAGTTGAGATTGTAGGAGAGTAGATGTTTGAAGCTACAACGATACTTGCTATAAAGGGTGAGAAAAAGGCAGTCATTGGAGGAGATGGTCAGGTTACTTTTGGGAATGCCATCTTAAAGAGTAATGCTACAAAGATAAGAAAGCTCTACCAAGGCAAAATCTTGGCAGGATTTGCAGGAAGTACGGCTGATGCTTTTAATCTCTTTGATATGTTTGAGGGGTTTTTAGAAGATAAAAATGGGGATCTATTAAAAAGTGTCATCGAGTTTTCAAAAGCTTGGAGAAAAGATAAGTATATGAGACAACTTAAAGCGATGATGATAGTGCTAAACCAAGATCACATCTATATACTAAGTGGAAACGGAGATGTCGTTGAGCCAGAAGATGGCAAAATTGCAGCTATTGGAAGTGGAGGAAATTTTGCTATTTCAGCAGCAAGAGCACTGGATAGATTTGCCTCTTTGGATGAAGAGGAGTTGGTCAAAGAGTCGCTTTTGATTGCAAGTGAGCTTTGTATTTATACAAGTGATAAGATCAAAACATTTGTTTTAGAGGAGAAATAGTGGAGGCTTTAACACCAAAACAGACAGTTGCATATCTTGATGAGTATATCATCGGACAAAAAGATGCCAAAAAGGCCATAGCAGTAGCTCTTAGAAACAGATACAGAAGGATGAAGTTAGATCCAGCAATGCAAGAGGAGATTATGCCAAAAAATATCCTCATGATTGGAAGTACAGGTGTTGGTAAGACTGAGATTGCAAGACGACTTGCAAAGATGATGAGCCTTCCTTTTATCAAGGTAGAAGCTAGCAAATATACAGAGGTTGGATTTGTCGGTCGTGATGTGGAGTCTATGGTAAGAGATTTGGTTTTAGCTTCTATCAACTTAGTTCGTAGTGAAGAGCAAAAAAAATCTAAAGAGAAGTTTGAAGAGTATATTCAAAAGAGGATTATCGAAAAACTTCTGCCACCTTTGCCTGATGGTGTAAGTGAGCAAAAAAAGCAAGAGTATGAAAGAAGCTATGAGAAGATGAAGCAAAAGTATCTAAATGGAGAGTTAGATCATTTAGAGATTGAGCTTGATTTGCAAGAGAGTTTTGGGGATTTAGGAGATGGTGTGCCTCCTGAAATGGTAAAAGTGCAAGAGTCTTTTATCAAGATTTTAGGAAGTGCTAACAAAAAAGTAAAAAAACAGATGAGTGTCAAAGAGGCTAAAGATGCCTTAAGAAAAGAGGCTAGTGAAAAACTCCTTGATAGTGAAGCTATTAAGAGGGAAGCTTTGAAGAGGGTTGAAAATGGTGGAATTATTTTTATTGATGAGATTGACAAGATCGCGGTTAGTTCTAAATCCCAAAGCAGACAAGATCCATCAAAAGAGGGTGTGCAAAGAGACTTGCTACCTATAGTTGAAGGAAGTGATGTCAATACAAAGTATGGGATTGTAAAGACAAACCATATACTCTTTATTGCAGCAGGAGCCTTTGCACTTTCTAAACCAAGTGATCTAATCCCTGAGCTTCAAGGAAGATTTCCTCTTCGTGTGGAGTTAAACTCTCTTGATGAGCAGACACTTTATAAGATATTAACTCAACCAAAAAATTCACTTTTAAA
>CAZYJF010000263.1:0-2100 GCA_964647715.1 uncultured Sulfurospirillum sp.
TCTGTTTGTGATCTGTCTATATTGCTTTGGGATTGGAGTTTTCCTTTAAAGACATTGACACCTATTAGTTTATTTAATCTTAACTCTAGATTGTCCCTGTTGTCTCTTAGATCATTTGCATTACCATCTATGGTGCTTTCTACTTTGTTGATCTGTTTATTGATGTTGGCTATCTCTTTTGCGATTTTGTTGACCTCATCAACTGCTACTACCAATTGATCATCTAAAGTATTTTGAAAATCTTCAAGCTTACCTTTGGTACTTTTTATATCTTGTGCAAGGGCTTGGCTATCTTTTGCCAAGATCACTTTATTTGAAGTATTGCTTGGATCTTGAGCCAAATTACTCCAAGAGTTAAAAAAGTTCTTTATATCACTTGCTATACCTTTTTCATCTAGATCAGGCAAATAGTTTGTAATTTGGGTTAGATTCTCTTTCATCGTTGCATTATATTCTAGCTTAGAAGATGATCCTCTAAACCTTCCAAAAACAAACTCATCATGAATTCTGTTTATACTAGCTACTCTTACACCACTTCCACTATCACCTGGTAGTGAGTGAAGAGGAATTTTAGTCTCTTGAGAAATCCTCTGTCTTGAGTAGCCTTCTGTATTGGCATTTGATATATTGTGTGAAGTTGTGTTGATACCAGCTTGAGAGGTACTAAGTCCACTATATCCTATATGAAGTGCATCAAAAATACCCATTATGCACTCACTCTCAAAACTGCTGCTGGTTTTGGTTTGTCATTTTGGTACCCTTTTGTATCGAAACTAACTAAGCTACCAAACAATGAGTTATAAAACTCACTCACTACTATGACTATCGATCCCAACTCACTGTTTACACTCTTTAAGTCTTCAAGTTTCTCTTTAAAAAGATTTAGCAAAACTTTATCATCTTCAGTGATACTCTCTTGCACATTTTGACTTTGATTACTTAGAGTTAATAACTGATTGTTAAGATCATTCTTTGCTCTTTCAAACTCACTGTATAATCTCTCTTTCTCTTTTACTCTTTGAGTGAATGAGTCATGCTTCGCCTCTTTGACTAGCTTGATATCCTCTTTAGTGAACTCTATAAGTGAATCTAGTTTCAAAAGGACAGATTGTAGCTTTTGATTTAGCATAAAGACTCCTTGCCTTACATTTATAATATCTATAATATAAATCGGCTAGAAGTATAAAAACTTTACTTTTTTAAGTAATTTTTACTATTTGAATTTTTATTGATTTTGTTTTAAATAATTATACAGTAGTTCTGAATAACCAAAGCTACCACTCATCGCATTTGAGAGTGCATCGTTATACATCGAGTGATATATCTTGTCTCCTGCATCTTTTCCAAAGAGAGAATTTTCACTTTTTAGTGAGATATCAAAAATCTGTTTTAGAAAAAAGGCTTCAAACTTATCTGTCTGTTCTTTTAGTTTTGCATCTGTAGTCTTATCTAACTTGATCTTTTTATTGTTAAAATTTTCTAATGCAATAGTATTATCTATATTCATCAAAGAACCTCCAACTGAGCTTTTATAGCACCTTGTCTTTTGAGTGCTTCAATCATAGAAATGATATCTTTTGGTTTAGAACCTAACTTTTGCATGACTCTAGCTACTGTGGCAACTGTAGCAGATCCATATCGCAAAGATATATCTTTTTTATTACTACTTTTAGATATATTTGGTGCGACTCTAAGTATAAAATCATCTTGTGCTACAACTACTGGTGAGATCAGAATATCTGCTCCTGATACGACAGTTCCACTACTTCTATCGATGATGATCTTCTCATTTTTGACTGAGTAGATATTTAGATTATTTACAAGTGCTAAAAACTCAACCATACTCATATTTGCAGGTCTTCTTATCTGTATCGTTCTTGGATCTAGTGCTCTTGCTGCATCTGTTTTGTATGTCTTGTTTATAATATTTTGTATCTTTATGGCAGTGTTAAAGTCTGCTTTTTTTAGACTAAGTTTAATGCTGTTTTTTTGGTAAAGATTGTAGTCTAACTCTTTTTCTACTATGGCACCATCATAGATCTTGACATCTGTTTTTAGAGGTGCTTTTTTTCTGCCACTGGTGTATGGACTAGGAATTGA
>CAZYJF010000264.1:0-2083 GCA_964647715.1 uncultured Sulfurospirillum sp.
TTGGCAAGTAAGTCTGGAGAATTAAAAAGATATACGCTTGAACCAAAGACATCAATCTTAGTTCAAGATGGGCAAGAGGTAAAGATTGCCGATGAGTTGGCAAAAACACCAAAAGCACAAGCAAAATCAAAAGATATTACCGGTGGTCTTCCTAGGGTTAGTGAACTCTTTGAAGCTAGAAAGCCAAAATCACCTGCACTTTTATCTGAAGTAGCCGGAGTTGTAAGATTTGGTAAGCCTCTAAGAGGAAAAGAGAGACTCATAATCGACACAAAAGATGGTGGAAGCTATGAGTATTTTGTCGATAAAAATAGACAACTACAAGTTCATGCAGGTGAATTTGTTCAAGTCGGTGAGAAGCTCACTGATGGAGAGATATCGAGTCATGATATCTTAAGAATATTAGGAGAGAAGGCACTTCACTATTATATGGTAAGTGAGATTCAACAAGTCTATAGATCACAAGGTGTTGCCATCAGTGATAAACACATTGAGATTATCATTTCTCAAATGCTTAGACAGGTAAAAATCGTAGATAATGGTGATACAAATCTTATCATGGGAGATTTGGTAAGTAGAAGAAAGCTACAAGAAGAAAATGCAAGAATTCTTGCAATCGGTGGTGAACCAGCAATCGCAGAGCCGACACTTCTTGGAGTAACAAGAGCTGCGATTAATGCAGACTCTATTATATCTGCTGCTTCATTCCAAGAGACAACAAAAGTCTTAACAGAAGCTAGTATCGCTGGTAGAGTAGATTACCTTGAAGATCTAAAAGAGAATGTCATACTTGGTAGAATGATTCCAGTTGGAACAGGACTCTATAAAGATCAAAAGATCAAGCTATCTATAAAAGAAACTGACTAAAACAGAAGATCACTACGGTGATCTTCTCAACTTCCCCAAATTTTAAGCATACTATAAACTCAATTTTTGTATTATTGGCGACCTTTATTGGAAGCATTTCAATGAAGAAAATTTAATTTTAAGGAAATAGTGTGCCTACTATCAATCAATTGGTAAGAAAAGAGCGAAAAAAGGTGATCAAAAAGTCTAAATCGCCGGCACTTGTAAGCTGTCCTCAAAGAAGAGGAGTTTGCACAAGAGTTTACACTACAACTCCAAAGAAACCTAACTCTGCACTTAGAAAAGTTGCAAAAGTTAGATTAACGAGTGGATTTGAAGTGATAAGCTACATCGGTGGTGAAGGTCATAACCTCCAAGAGCACTCAATCGTTTTGGTTAGAGGCGGTAGGGTAAAAGATCTCCCAGGTGTGAAGTATCATATCGTTCGTGGTGCTTTGGATACTGCTGGTGTTGCAAACAGAAAGGTTGCAAGAAGTAAATATGGTGCTAAAAAGCCTAAGAGCTAGAATTTAGTCAAAGAAAATAATTTACTACTGTTAAAACGGACAGGTACTATCAATAGATCCCTTTGTGGATAGTACTTGAGTAAATTGAAAAAATTGAAGAAGGATTATATATGAGAAGAAGAAGAGCTCCCGTCAGGGAAGTCCTAGCAGATCCAATTTACAACTCAAAATTGGTATCTAAATTTATCAACTCTATTATGCTTGATGGCAAAAAGAGTGTAGCTGCAAGAATATTCTACGATGCGATAGATACAATAGACCAAAAAGTAGAAGATGAAAAAGGTATAGATGTATTTTACAAGGCTGTTGAAAATATCAAGCCGGTAATGGAAGTAAAAAGTAGAAGAATCGGTGGTGCAACTTATCAAGTACCAATCGAAGTAAGACCTGTTCGACAACAAGCACTTGCTATTAGATGGATAATCGAATACACAAGAAAAAGAAGTGAAAGAACAATGAAAGATAGATTGGCAAATGAGCTGATTGATGCTGCAAATGAAAGAGGTGCCTCTTACAAGAAGAAAGAGGATACTTACAAAATGGCTGAAGCAAACAAAGCATTTGCTCACTATAGATGGTAAAAGGTTAGATTATGGGAAGATCACATAAATTAGAAGATGTTCGAAATATAGGAATTGCTGCACATATCGATGCAGGTAAAACAACAACAACAGAGAGAATCCTTTTCTATACAGGTGTTGAGCATAAAA
>CAZYJF010000265.1:0-2082 GCA_964647715.1 uncultured Sulfurospirillum sp.
ACATATAAGAAGAGTAGATCTAGTTTTTCACTCACTTTCCCTCTTTTATCACTTGCTAATCATGCTGATTTGGTCAATTATATGGCAGATGTTTCGACAAATGATTGGAATCATCATTACTACAGTGAAACTACCAATGTTAATGTAACAGACAATATCATCGGTGAGCAGGTAAGTGCCACTTATCATGAGACATCCAAGGCTCTAAGAAATCCACTTAAAGGTTTTATGGGGTGGAATTCAGATGTTGTTACTACTCCTTATCTCTCCATGTATAAAAGTATAGTGCCTTGGAATGAGATCGAGAATATGGAGAGTGATGGTGTAGAAAAAGTTATTGACTACTCTAAGAGAAACATCTTTAATGGCCAATATAAGGGACAAGAGCATGTGAGGGTAGAGGAGAGTAACATCAAGGTGAATCCTGAGGTGATTATTAGAAAAAAGACAGTATATTTTAATCCCTCTGATTTGGATCTAAGTGAGCATAATAATCAGACTGATAAGTTTGCTGATAGGGTTAGAAAACTTGTAAAAAAGCTAGCAGAAGTCTGGGATAATGATCCAAGAATTGGGTTTGTCTATATGGGAATCATAGGAGATTGGGGTGAACAGCTTGTATATTATGATAAGAAAAATGAAAAATATGTCATTCTTGGGGTATCACAAGAGGTACAAAAAGCACTAGGTGAGAGTTTTGAAAAATATTTTAAACATAAAAAGGTGATGGTGAGAATACCTCACTACTTTAATGAAAGATATCTAAGAGCTCATAACAATAGATTTTATGGTAAGACATATAATAAATATTTTAACCATTTTGGAATGTATTGGGATGCTTTTGCATGGGAGCATGAGATGAGAGGGGAGCTTGATACTGTGAATGTTTTAAAACAGATTGATATCTGGAGGGATGAGCCTATTCTTGGAGAGGTGGCTTTTAATGTTAATAGCACACATATTCCAAATACTGATGAAGATGGTATTTATAAACTAGCATCTCCTGAAGAGGCGATACACCAAACATTAACAAATCAAGAACCGTTTGAATGGATCAATGACTATATCCGTATCACACATGCTACGGGACTAAGCTGGATCGATAGATATAATCACAATGATCCAAATGAAGCAAGAGCAGCAACTATCATGCAAAAGTCAATGGGATATCGATTCTTTATTCCTAAGGCAACCTATACCAAAAAAGTGGGTGATGACAACAAACTTCATCTTAAGTTTTCAGTAAAAAATCTGGGCTCTGCACCATTTTATTATCGTTGGCCACTTGAAGTTTCTTTGCTTGATCCTCAGAGCAAAGAGCCAGTATGGCATCAAAAAGTTAATCAGGTGGATATTAGAAAATGGCTCCCTGGAGATAATTGGGATATGCAGAATAACCGCTATCTTACACCAGCACAAAGCTATAGTGTTGAGACGAACTTTGTATTACCACAAAGCCTTAATGGAGGAGAATATATCCTAGCTATTGCTATTCTTGATCCTGCTGGGGATAAACCATCGGTGCGATTTGCTAATACAAACTACTATAAGAATGGTAGAACAGCTCTTGGGATTGTTGGAGTAGGTGTTGATCCTCAAGGAAGTTTACCAGCTTTTGATGAGATAGGTGGGGATCCTGGATTTCATTATACTATTAACGGTAATTAAGTAGTATTAATACCTAAGATACTATTCATCTTCCTTGATCTATAGATAAGATAAGGAAGATGTATAAGCCTTATAAAAGGGTAGGGGGCTCGTCTATCTCTTTAGAGCTCCTCTTAAAATATTTGATGCTAATATTTTACTAATGCTTTTACAGTAAAGTTATAGTATCAAATTATTTTAAGGGAGAGACTTTATGTTAAAAAGATTTTTATTCATTATTGTTATGCCTTTGGTATTGTGGGCAGTTCCAAATAAACCATCAAATTTAAAATTGACTGCTCATACCCATAGTGTAGATATCAGTTGGGGTGATAAGTCCCAAGATGAGAGTGGGTTTAAGATCTTTCGAGATGGTCAATTAATCACAATCGTTCCGGAAAATGTAACAAACTATACGGATATTGGCTTGAAAGT
>CAZYJF010000266.1:0-2074 GCA_964647715.1 uncultured Sulfurospirillum sp.
GATTAGTATTTTGGTATGATGATAATGAAGCTCTAAAAAATGAGTTTGATGCCATAGAGTTAGATGATGTAAGCAAACTTGAAATAGACAACAATGAGTTTGGCATAAAACGACAGGTACTAAGCCTCGAACCGACCCATAAATTTTTAATCTACTCACCCCAAAAAGCCCCACAAGATGAAGATAATTGGTTACTTGATTTAAATATTGCTAACTATATGTTTTCTGCTGATAAAACAAGTCTCATTTTACAAAATCTTGGTCTTGATGTTA
Source organism: uncultured Sulfurospirillum sp. (assembly GCA_964647715.1). Classification (GTDB taxonomy): domain Bacteria; phylum Campylobacterota; class Campylobacteria; order Campylobacterales; family QNZT01; genus QNZU01. The sequence goes on from CAZYJF010000266.1 coordinate 274, forward strand.
GTTTCAAAGAGTTTATAAGTAAGTTTGATAAGTTTTTTAATGCTTCAACTAGATTAAAAGCCCTAAAAGCATTGCTTGGTAATAGAGAGAGTAATGATACTCTTGCACTTAAAATAATGGCTATAAGTATAGGGTGTGATGATAATATAGATAGTATTATGTTAAAAGTGTTTTCTAACTATAAGCACTTTGAAATCTTACGAAAATATAGCCTTACAGAGGAGTTTTTCAAGGCTATTCATTTTAAATACTCTTATGATGGAAATAGCGTAAAAGAGTTGCTCCATAAACTATTTCAAAATCATTTTTACTATATATTTGACAAGAGTAAATGTACTCTTAACTCTGATGCAAGATTGTTTGTTAAACGATGGATGGATAGTAGCAGACACAAAGATAGTTTTGAACAAATATCAAAAGAGATAAGTGATGAACTGAATATTGACAATACTATTTCATATTTGGATAGTGCAAAAGTAACCTATTGTGATACTTATGAGAAGTGTGACCAAGTAGTTATCTCTGCTCTACTTAGCAAATTAGATAATGATAGTATCAACGCTGTTGAGATGGCTAAAATCATTAACACTAGAGAGCATACATTTTGGTTTGAAAATTACAAAAATATCTATAAAGCACTACTTAGTGCTTCACTGCTTTTTGACTTTATCAAAGAGACAAAACTTACTATAAATAGTTTTGAAGAGGGGATAGAGGAGTATTCTAAACATTGGTATAAGGCAGATAAGTATTATAGAGATTACTCTATACACTCTAGCAAAGCTGAACATCTTGAACTGCTTAAATCTCTAAACACTAAGATAGAAGATATTTATTTGAACTCTTATTTACGAGAACTAAATGATAATTGGCAAAGTTTCGCTGAGACTTACAGTACAAGCAGACCAATACCACACCAACAAAAGTTTTATAAGACCAAAGTTCAACCATATCTACAAAAGAGAAAAAAACTCTTTGTAATCATTTCTGATGCCTTGCGTTATGAGTGTGGAGTGGAATTAACTTCAAAAATATTAGCTGAGAATAAAAAGAGAGATAGATTTTCTGCAACTATTAGCAGTATGTTAAGTTCATTGCCATCATATACACAACTTGGTATGGCTTCTTTGCTTCCACATAAAAAATTATCAATCCGAAACAAAAATGATATTGTATTCGTAGATGATAAATCATCATCTGGAATAGCCAATAGAGATAAAATCCTAAAATCTTATGATGAGAACTCAATGGCTATTGGTTATGAAGATTTCTTGAAATATAAAAGAGATGATGGTCGAGCATTGGTTAAAAATGCGAGTGTTGTCTATATTTACCATGATGAGATTGACAAGATGGGAGAGAAAAACGAGATAAAAACTTTTGATGCAGTGCAAAGTACATTTGAAACTATTATTAAAATCATCAAACAAATCTCTAACTTTAATGGCTCAAATATATTAATTACAAGCGACCACGGTTTTCTTTATACTAACCAAATGACACAAGATAGTGAGTTTTGTAAAGTTGAAGTGCAAGGAGCTATAAAACAGAACAGAAGATTTATAATAGGTCAAAATTTAGAGAGTTCAACTTGTTTGTCTAAATATAGTGGTGCTGATTTAGGAATTGATGGAGATAATGAATATCTAATACCAAAATCTATCAATAAAATAAGAGTTCAAGGTGGAGGAAATCGTTTTGTTCATGGTGGAGCAACACTTCAAGAGTTGGTTATCCCATTGATTGAAGTTCATATTGGCAAAGGGAAAAAAGAGATAAAACAAGTTAATGTGGATATTAT
>CAZYJF010000267.1:0-2069 GCA_964647715.1 uncultured Sulfurospirillum sp.
CGATTGTGATGGCAGATGAAGATCTCTTATCATCATCCACATTAGAATCAAAAAGGGACTGCATATAGTGTGATAAAGCTCTTATAACATTAACAACTCTTTCGATCTTTTGTCTATGTATATCTTGATATTGCATAATATTCATAGTTTCATCAACAATTTCATTGATCTTATCTGTCTCTTGTACTATTTCTGAAGAATTTTGCAAAAGCTTGTTGTTATCTTCGAGTGCCACTTTAAATGTCTCAAGATCTTTAAATTTATCTGATAGTTTTTCAAAAATTTCTATATTTTTTCTAATGATCTCCTCTTGTTCTTTTGAAGAATTTGATATATTAGAAGTAACTAAAAGAATCTCATCTAGTTTGTCAAAAACCTCATTAGCTTTTTCTTCAGACTCTCTTGTTACATCATCTAACTGAGTAACTACCCTATTTTCATCATTTACAACAGGAGGAGTAGCAGAGGATGGATTAATCTTCTTATCATCTATCACTTCATCCACATCCTCTTCTAAGTCAATATTTTCTACATCTTGTTCGATTGATTCTTCACTCGACTCTTCAAGTAGATTCTCTAAATCCTCATCTACACTCTCTAAACTCTCTTTTTCTTCCTTTGTATCACTCTCTAGCTCCTCATCTATTACCGTATCATCCATTAATGCATCGAGTTCTTCTTGTGTCATGGGAGTTCTCCTAATATTTGCTATAATGATATATCGACACCAAGGAGAATAAATTTAGATGATAGTTGATCTACACAATCACACAACACTTTGCAATCATGCCAAAGGAGAGTTAGAAGAGTATGTTGAGAGTGCCATAAATATCGGTACCAAATACTTTGGCTTTAGTGACCATGCCCCAATGAATTTTGATAAAAAATATCGCATGAATTTTGAGCAAATGAGTGAATATCAAAAGAAGATAAAAGAGCTCAAAAAAAAATATCAAGATAAGATAGAGATACTCTTAGGATATGAGGTTGACTATATCGATGGTTTAGTTGATAGTAGAGTACTTAATGCAAAGGTAGATTATCTAATAGGCTCTGTTCACTTTATAGACAAATGGGGATTTGATAATCCAGAATTTATAGATGAGTATAAAAACAAAGATATCGACACTATCTACAAAGACTATTTTGAGCAAATTGAACAACTCGCAAAAAGTGGACATTTTCAGATAGTAGGACACTTAGATCTAATCAAAGTGATGGGTTATAGATCACAAAAGGATGTCAAAAAGATAGCCCTTAATGCTATAAAAGAGATAAAAAAGAGCCAAATGGTAGTCGAAATAAGCAGTGCAGGTCTTAGAAAACCGGCAAAAGAGATCTATCCAAGTTCTTCTCTAATGGAACTCTTATGTGAATATGACATACCAATCACATTTGCCTCAGATGCTCACCATCCAAAACAAGTTGGCTTTAAGTCTGATGAACTAGAAGAGTATGCAAAGAGTTTTGGATACAGCAAATGTGCAATTTTTAGGGATAAAGAGATAGATATGATTAATTTTTAATCACTTCCTTTATCTAACTCTTTCAATATTTTGGATAAAATATAAGGACATTCAAATAAAAGGAGTAATAATGGGCAAATTTGTCAACAATATAGACGAGTTTTTTAAATTTTGCGAATCAAACGAAGTAGAGTATGTAGATTTTAGATTTACAGATATCAAAGGTGCTTGGCATCACATCAGTTATAGAATGAGTGCAGTTGAAGCATCTACTCTTGAAGCTGGTCTTCCATTTGATGGATCATCGATTGAGGCTTGGCAACCAATCAACAAATCAGATATGCTGTTAAAACCAGATATCGAGACTGCTTTTATGGATCCGTTCACTGCTGATCCAACAGTCATAGTTATTTGTGATGTATATGATATCTACAAAGGTCAAATGTATGAAAAATGCCCAAGAAGTATAGCTAAAAAGACTCTTGAGTATATGGCTGAGAGTGGAATCGGTGATGATGCTTTTTTTGGTCCAGAGAATGAGTTTTTTATCTTTGATGATGTTCAAATCTGGGATGGTATCAATGAAGCTGGTTTTAGAGTTGA
>CAZYJF010000268.1:0-2048 GCA_964647715.1 uncultured Sulfurospirillum sp.
GCTGGTATCTATACTGATGGAACTGGTGTAGCGGCTCCTGGTTCTGATGCATTCAAAATCAAAGCTACTACAAAACTTGCAGGAATTGGTGGTCTTGCACTTCAGTATGTAAGTTGTGAGAATGATGATAACAATCCTATGCACAATGTGGATGAGATTGATGCGATTCTTTCAAGTGGAGTACTTCCTGGTGGTTTAAATACTAAACTTATCTATATCAATAGATCAGTTGATTATGCTACAGGTAAAGGGTTGGCTCAAGATACTGACCACTTTAGAGTTATCCTTTCTAAAAAATTCTAAGATTTTTTTGAGAGTAAACTTTGGGGGTTTATCCCCAAGGTTAAAGTGTGATAAAAAGCTCTAGTCCTATCAATACTCCAAATAGATAATCATAAAATCTCTTCTCTTTCTTTAAAAATGCAATTCTAAATCGTCTGATACTGTCACTTCTACCACCTCTACTCATCTCTTTTCCTACAAATTTGCTTGTGTGTACTTCAAGATTTTCAATCGCACTTTGACTTAGTGGTTTTTTGCCATTTGATACTAGAAAAAGTGAGTACTCTTTATTTAGGTATCTTGCAACTTTTGGATTTAATTTCTTATAATCTAAAATTGCTTCAAGTGCATCTACTACAATCGCTCTTGCTTTTAAAATATTTAAAGCTAAAAAGAGGTGCATAAAAAGAGCTATTGAAGCGATTAGGGGATTGTGCATATAAAAGATATATGAGCCAAAAAGAGTTGCAGTAAATACAAAAATAAATGAGCTAAATGCATATCTATTGATAGCTGAGAGTTCTCCAAACTCTATCATATCTGCAAGATCTAGCCAAGATTGGTAACCGCTAAACTGTTTTTTAAGTGAAAATTCCATTTTTCCTCCAAATTCTTTTTATAGGGTATAAAGACCCCTGCCTAAAAACCAAATCGACAGATAGAAGGTTAAATTCAAACAAAAAGTAATTTTTATTAGAACTTATAGTAAAATGGTTACATTTGTAACAAAGGGATTTGATGAGTGCAGAGGATTACGAAAAAAAGGTTGATGAACTAAAAAAGTATGCATATGCTTACTATGTCTTGGATAACCCGCTCATTACGGATGAGGAGTATGATAGGCTCTATCATGAAGTGTTGGATTTTGAGAAGGCTCATCCAGAGTTGCTTCGTTTTGATTCACCCACTCAAAGGGTAGGGGGAGTTGTAAAAGAGGGCTTTGTTAAGGCAAAACATTTAAGCAGAATGTGGAGTATGGAAGATGTCTTTGATATCGATGATCTGCTTGAGTGGCTAAAGAGAGTCCAAAAGAGTGTGCAAAATCCTACATTTGCCTGTGAGCCAAAATTTGATGGGGCTAGTTTAAATCTCATCTATGAGGATGGGAAGTTAAAACAAGCCATTACTAGAGGAGATGGAGTAGAGGGGGAGGATGTAACTGAGAATGCAAAGACTATCAAATCTATTCCCCTTGTGATAGATTATAAAGAGCTTATAGAGATTCGTGGAGAGGTGGTTATTAAGATCAAAGACTTTCATAAGATCAATGAGCAAAGAGCAAAAGAGGGGAGAGATCTTTTTTCAAATCCTAGAAATGCAGCAAGTGGTAGTCTAAGACAACTTGATAGCTCTGTTACTGCAAAAAGAAAGCTTTTCTTTTATCCTTGGGGGATTGGAGAAAATTCACTTGATTTTCCTTTGCACTCTCAAAGAATGGATTTTATCTATAGTCTTGGTTTTTTGGCACCTCCTTTTAGAAGAGAGTGTAAAGATAGCAAAGAGATTGAGGATTTTTATAACTTTTTGGTTGAGCAAAGACCAAAGATTGAGATGATGCTTGATGGAATGGTTGTAAAAGTAGATGAGATTGAACTGCAAGAACAATTGGGCTTCACTGTGAAGTATCCTAAATGGATGTGTGCTTATAAGTTTCCAGCAGTTGAAAAGAGTACTACCCTAAAAGATGTCATCTATCAAGTAGGAAGAACTGGTGTGATTACACCTGTAGCTGTGGTGGAGCCAGTCGAGATTGATGGGGCTATAGT
>CAZYJF010000269.1:0-2046 GCA_964647715.1 uncultured Sulfurospirillum sp.
ATACCACCACCGATAACTTTACCAAAGGTTAAAATATCAGCATCAATACCATAAATCCCACTAGCTCCCTTTAAAGAGGCTCTAAATCCACTCATCACTTCATCAAAGATAAGTAATGCACCATTTTCTTCACAAAGCTTTTTTAAGTTGGTTAAAAACTCTTTATCTGCAGGAACTAGCCCCATATTTCCAGCGATTGGCTCGATAATAACACAAGAGATGTTATTTGAATTTTCAAAACATCTCTTTACTGATTGAATATCATTATATTTTGCCAAGAGTGTATGCTTGGTTAAATCTGCTGGAACTCCAGGAGATGAAGGAGTACCAAATGTCGCCATACCACTTCCAGCTTCAACCAACAAAGAGTCACTGTGACCGTGATAACAACCTACAAATTTGACTATATCATCTTTTTTTGTATACCCTCTAGCTAATCTTATCGCACTCATGACTGCTTCTGTTCCACTACTTACAAATCGTAGTTTGTCAATCTGAGGAAAGAGTGAAAGCATACTTTTTGCCAACTTGGTCTCAAGAAGAGTTGGAGCTCCAAAACTAAGACCCTTTTTAGATGCTTCAATCACTGCATCTTCTATATCTTTATCACAGTGTCCAAAGATCAAAGGTCCCCAACTTTGTACAAAATCGATATATCTGTTTCCATCTAGATCATACAGATATGCACCCTCACCTCTATCTATAAAGATTGGTGTACCTCCAACACTTTTAAAAGCTCTAACAGGTGAATCAACACCCCCAGGGATGACCTCTTTTGCCTCTTTGAATGCTTTTATACTCTTCTCTAAATTCATTTTTTACCTTTATTTTTTATTTGCTTTACTTGTGATGTAGTAGTAGATATATGCCTTCTCATCTTGGGTTAAAAAGTAAGTAGGCATAAGAAGGCTGTTTTGATTAAATGCCTTTAAAAATCTCTTGATTGAGATATCGTTAATTCGTGGGGCTCTTAACTCTTTTTCTTCACCATCTTTGATGTATATACTGATAACCATACCCTCACCATTTTCACCATGACATTTATCGCAGCCTATACCTCTTGGATTTTTGTAGATCATCTTTGCATACTCCTCTTTGGTGATAAAAGTTCCCCAAAGTGTAGATATTCCAAACAGAGCAAGAAATAGCACAATTCGACTCAAAGATTAACCTTTTTTAGAAAGTTAGATGTATAATATCCAAATTTTTATAAAGGTTCTTGATGCAAATATTAGATGGAAAAGTTCTATCAAAAAAGATAAAAGATGAAGCCAAAGTTGAAGTTGACAAGTTAAAAAAAGAGGGTATTACTCCCGGTCTTGCAGTGGTCATAGTAGGTGATGACCCTGCTTCTCATATATATGTCAACATGAAGCAAAAAGCTTGTGAAGATGTAGGTATTTACTCGATCGTTCACAAGATGCCAGATGATATATCACAAGAGAAGATCATACAGACCATTTTGATGATGAATCAAAACCCAAATATAGACGGTATCTTAGTTCAACTTCCACTACCTTCACATATCGATGAAGATGAAGTTATTGGTACTATTGATCCAAAAAAGGATGTTGATGGTTTTCATCCTTGTAATGTTGGTAAACTATCTTTGGGAATGGATTCTTTTGCCCCTTGCACACCTCTTGGAGTGATGAAGTTGCTAGAGGAGTATAATATCGACTTAAAAGGGATGGATGCTTGTGTCGTTGGAGCTAGCAATATCGTCGGAAAACCAATGATGAACTTGATTTTGAACAAATTTGCAACTGTAGATATCTGTCATATACATACTAAAGATTTAGCTGCACATACAAAAAGAGCTGATATTTTGTTCGTAGGTGTTGGAAAGATAAATCTAATCACTGAGGATATGGTAAAAGATGGAGTAGTAATCATCGATATTGGTATCAACAAAGATGAAAACAATAAAACAGTCGGTGATGTTGATTTTGAGAATGTCTCAAAAAAATCTTCTTTTATCACCCCAGTTCCAGGAGGTGTTGGACCAATGACAATAGCAATGCTCATCAAAAACACCATCAAAGC
>CAZYJF010000270.1:0-2043 GCA_964647715.1 uncultured Sulfurospirillum sp.
GATCCGACTCTCAATAAAAATATTTGTTCTACTTACATTTAAAGTCCCAAAGATATTGCCTACTCAACAAATCACTTATAAAGCCTATTCTCATAAAGATAGTTGAGCAGATTTACAAATGCCACGACCCCATCTTCTAGCTCTTTATTGTGTTTGGCTTTTTTTAGATGTCCATTTTCATAGGTAAAGGTCAAAGGCTTTTTGTTTGGTCTCAAAATCGCAACCTTATCTTTTACTCTCAAAGCATAGTAGTCGTGAAACTGCATCAGTGAGAGTTGACTCTTTTTATCGCTAAAAATGCTTTTCCCCATAATAGGATATTGCAGATCAAGACCTGTTAGATCAATCACCGTTGCAAGCAGATCAGGCTGGGTAGAGAGGCCATCCCACACTTTTGGCTTTATCCCAGCTCCTAGTATGAGTCCCGGAATATGAAACATATTCACAGGAACCATATCATCCCCATAGACTCTGATGTTATGATCTGCGACAATTGCAATGACAGTATCTTTGTAGTATGGCTCTTTTTTAGCCAAATCGATAAAATGCCCTATCGCCCAATCAGCATACTTGATGGCATTTTTGACCGACTTTTTAGGAACTCCATCAATCAGCTTGATATCTTCTGTTGGAAAATCAAAAGGTGAGTGGTTTGAGGTGGAGAAGATCACAGTGGCAAACTTCTGCCCCTTTGTATAGAGTCTCTTAAACTCCTCATTGGCTCTTTCTACCACTTCACCGTCACACACTCCCCAAGTTCCGACAAATTTGGGATCTTTAAAATCCCTCTGCTCTATAACCCTGTCAAATCCATTTCCAAGAAACCACCCCCTCATATTGTCAAACCTGCTCTCACCTCCATAGATGAACATCGTGTAGTATCCGTAAGGTTTGAGAAGTTTCGAGATAGTAAAAAAATCTCTTTGGGATCTGTTTCTCTTTAGCACCCCCTTGCCGGGAATAGAAAATATTCCGCTTGTAACCCCAGCAATCCCTCTAATAGATCTTGTGCCGTTTGAGTAGAGATTAGTAAAAAGTATCCCCTCCTTCGAGAGTCTGTTTAGATTTGGAGTTATGCCCTCCTCTCCTCCCACCGCCTTGACAAACTGTGCCCCAAGGCTCTCTTGCAAAAAGATCACTAGATTTTTGGGATTTTGACTTTTAAAGTGGGATTTTTCCAATCTTCTTAACGGAAACTTCTCATCATCACTCTTGATTTGAAGAAGATTTTCGACTATCTTTATCGCCTTTTGTATCTTCATCTTTGGATACTGCTTCATAACGGCATCACTTCCTGACTTGTCATTGACATATATGGCATTTCCTATGCTATAAAGTGAATTTTTCGCTATCTCATTCAAGGCTCTGTTTGATGAATACATCGCATCGGAAATATTTGCCGGACGATGCCCAAAAGATGATCTAATCCCGATAAACAAAAGCAATCCCAAAGGCAGAAATAAAACTGCCCTTCTCCCCCATGAAAGAGCAAAGATCGATCTGAAGTCATCTTTGATATATTTTAGATATAGATAGATAAATGAAACTATCAAAATAAGTGCCGTTAGAAGCTCTGGTTTATACTTGGCAAAGATCATCGAAAAGACCTCTTTTGGATACTTTAGATACTCCACAAAAAGATAGTTTGGTCGCACATCATACTGTGCAAAAAAGGGAAATGTCGCAACCTCCACATAGATAGCCATACTGATAACCAGAAGAAAATAGAACCTCAAAAACCTCTTTGCTACTCTCTCAAGCGATTTTGGAACAAACGATAAAATAAAAAGAGGAATCACAAGAAGCAAAGATGCACTCATCGTATCAAGTTTCAAGCCATACAAAAAACTAAGCCAATAGTTCTCACCGCTGTTTATAAATGAATCAATATGAAGTGAGAAGAGTCCGACACGACCGATAAAAAAGATCAAAATCAAGATAAGATAATATTTCAAAAGATATTTGACGATTGGCAAGATGCTCCTTTTTCTTTTTTTGAGTTTATCGAAATCTTTGTGATAATTTACTAGAAGCATTTCAAGA
>CAZYJF010000271.1:0-2030 GCA_964647715.1 uncultured Sulfurospirillum sp.
ATGTTTAAAGAGTTTAAAGAGTTTTTGTTAAAGGGAAATGCTGTAGATATGGCAGTTGGTTTTATGTTTGGTGCTGCATTTGCATCTATCGTAAAAAGTTTAGTTACAAACTTGATTATGCCTCCAATCGGTCTTTTGATGGGTAAGGTTGACTTTTCAAATAAGTTTTTGGCACTTGATGGGAAAGATTATCCATCTTTGGAGGCATTGGAGAAAGCTGGAGCACCTGCAATTAAGTATGGACAATTTATAAATGATGTTATATCTTTTGTGATCTTGGGATTTATAATCTTTATGCTTGTTAGAGCTATAAACAAACTTCATAAAAAAGAGGAAGAGGCTCCAACTACAAAAAATTGTCCAGATTGTGCTATGGAGATACCAATCGACGCACACAAGTGCCCATATTGTCAGCACCAATTCTAAGCTAAACGAGGTTTATACCTCGTTAGGAAGTTCTGCTCCATTTGAAGTTTTACCATGGTAGGATATGATACCTTGAAATAGATGGGAAACTTTCGGAAAGCCCATATTGTCAAGTGCATACATAATCTGTCCTGTTCTGTTTCCAGTCCTACAATATAAAATAATTGGCTCATCTTTGATAGCCTCAAGCTTGTTGAAATGTTGTTGAATAGCTGATGTAGGAATGAGCAAGTCAGTTCCATCTATACTACTTTGGTTGTATTCAAACACTTCTCTTATATCTACTAATTTAAAATCTACTTTACCTTGACTTCTTGCTTCAAGAAGTGCTTCAAGCTCAGAAGATGATAGATCTTTTTTTGAGAGCATCTGCTCTAACTCTTCTTTTGTGTAACTCATATTAAACTCTCCCCATAGAAAATGAATGCACATTATACTATAATTTCGACAAAAACGGTAACAGCGAATGAAATACAGTTATGATGAATTTTTATTAGGATTAGACAAACTTATAGAAGAGTTGGATGACTTTAAAGTTGATACTATAGTGGCAGTTGCAAGAGGTGGTGTTACGATAGGGCACTTTTTAGCCCAAAGATTGGGAATTAGGAGACTTTTTTGTCTAAACTCAATACATTATGATGATAAAAATAAGTTAGATAAGGTTTATGTAAGCAATATACCCGATCTTGGCGAAAAAAATAGAGTTTTAATAGTCGATGATATCATTGACAGTGGGGAGAGTATGAGTGAGATTTTAAGAATTTTGCAAAAAGAGTATCCTAAAAACAGTTACAAAGTAGCTACTATTTTTTATAAAAAAGATGCATTGATAAAGCCTGATTTTTCTTTATATGAAGCAAAAGAGTGGATCGATTTTTTTTGGGAGGTGGATTGATGAAGATACTGTTTTCTCCAAGTGAGGCGAAAGTTAGTGGTGGTGAGAATATAAAGATAGATAGAAAAAATTATATTTTTGAGGACTTATTTGATAAGAGAAAAGAGGTCTTAGATAGATATAATGAGTATGTTTTAAGTGCGAGTGAGCAAGAGTTGATGAAGCTCTTTGGTACGAAGAAAAAAGATATCATAGAACACTACAAAAAAGATATCTATACCCTACCAACTCTAAAAGCAGTAGAGAGATACAGTGGTGTGGCTTATGAGTATCTAGAGTATAAGACTTTAAATCATAATGCAAAAGATTATATCGATAAAAATTGTATTATCTTTTCAAATCTCTTTGGACCAATTCGCGCGGGAGATAAGGGAATACCAGAGTATAAGCTAAAGCAGGGTGAAAAGATAGGAGATTTGTCGGTAGAGAAGTTTTTCAAAGAGCATTTTAGCAAGGCTTTGGATGAGTATCTTGGGGATTTGCCATTTTTAGATCTAAGGGCTGGATTTTATGATAAGTTTTACAAACCAAGCTCACCTTATACGACTCTAAAGTTTATAAAGAATGGCAAAGTAGTCAGCCACTGGGCAAAGGCTTATAGAGGGTTGGTTTTAAAAGAGACAGCGATCAATGAGATAAAAAGAGTTGAGGATTTTATGGATATGCCAATCCCAAATCTCTCTATCAAAGAGATACTAAAAAAGGG
>CAZYJF010000272.1:0-2017 GCA_964647715.1 uncultured Sulfurospirillum sp.
AGCATCAACTTCTACTCTTGGTGTTACAATAGTATTAAACTGTCTATTATTGGTAAGAGCTGTTAAAACTTCTTTTTTATTATTGCAATCTCTCAAATCAACCTTTTGTTTCATATACATAGAAGCTATTTGAGTGAGTATCGCATTTTGATACCACCCATAAGGTCTAATAGAAAATTGCTCAAGTAAATTAGAGATAGTTACTCTTTTATGAGATTGTTTTTCTCTTTGAATATAAGTATATATCTCTTGTTCAGCAGAAGAGAGAGCATCATCTCTTCCTATAAGCAAATCATCACTTTGATTTAAAACTACACTTATATCTCTCTCTTCATAAACTTTTGAGAGTAATCCTATGTAACTATAGGTACTTGTAATAAGCGTTTCAAAAGCATTTTCTATTTTAGTTTTTATATCTTTGGCACTGATTTCTAATACACTACCGTTAAAATAAATCTTGGCATCACTGAGAAAATCTTTTAGGTCATTTTGAAGTTTTTCTCTTCGTTTATTGTTGTCACTTGCTTTGTTGAAGAGTAGATTTCTCTCATTGTCCGAAATATTACCACCTTGCTTTTGAGGTATATATTTTTTGGTTTTGACATACAACTCTAAATCTTGTTGAAAGTCAAAAGAGCTTGAAAGTGCCAATATCAGACCATTATCGGCAATTGATTTATGAATTAATCTCTCTTCGCTATAATCTTGAGTTATAATATTTAGTATCAGCTCCTCTTCTCTACCTTTAACAATAGTATCATCAAGCTTTCTTGCAAATGGATAGTTTTGTTTATTTGCTGTATATCTAATTTTATTGATTTTAATAATGTCATCATAAATCCACTTAACAAGCTCTCCCACTATCTCCGAGCTTTCTACATCAGTAGATTTAATCTCCTGCTCTATATCTTTTTCAGCATCTGTCAAAAACTCATACTGCTCTCCAACCTTTTGAATATAGGTTTGATTGATAAGCCTGTTTAATGCACTCTGCACCTGTTTTTTCAACTCACTAATATCTATATCAATAATCGTTCCAACAAGGAGAGTAGATATATTATCTATATTTGGTGTGAACTCTTTTACATACTTAATCATAAAGAGAGTTTTTAACACCTTGGCTTCAAATGGTTCTAGTATATCGGTTGCTTTTTGTATCTGTGTTTGCACATCTCCACGAATAATAGCAGAGAGACCATCAAAAAACATATCAAATGTAGCAACAGTTCCAATACTTTGGCTTGAAATTCTCTTAGCGATATTCTGCACAACATCAAGCATACTTCGCTCCCCTGTTGATTGGTGCTTCCCTTGAAATACACTATGAGTAGATAGACCTGTAATACAAGACTGAAACAAATCCATCTGATAAGGAACAAATGGATATACAAGAGCAAAGTGTTCTGCATTTTTATAGTTTTGATACTGTCTGCTTCTATCCGAAAAGTGAATGATGGAAGATAGAGAGTTTTTAACCTTAGAGTAGATTACACTCAAGTCTCTGTTCCCCTCTTCTGTCTTTTCTAATAGTCTCTTTTGGATAACTTCATTTGCATTTTGACTTGTAAGATTTAGTTTTACTTTAAAACGACCCATAATCTTAGAGAAATCATTTTGCATTTGAGCAGAAGCATTGGTAAGCTTATCAACAGCAGATTGAGAAGTGACAATAACCCAAGCCTTTCCACCACAAACAGTTGCTAATGTCTCTACAATCGTTTGAAGATTTAACATTAGTTTTGTATTATCTCCAATATATTGACCAACTTCATCTACAAAAAACACCAACCTAAAGTCATCTTCTTTCGTATCAATATAATCTTTGACATCATTAGCAAACTCTTCAATACTTAGTGAATAGTTCTCTGCATATCTATCTATTAAGTCTTTTGCACTCTCTTGTGATATATCATCTACACTCGAAAGAGCCTTAGCTAGATTATCACTCTCCAATAAAATAGCCTCTCTACCACTCTCCCAACTCTCTCCACTAAACTCTTGGAATTTTGCTTTGAAG
>CAZYJF010000273.1:0-1999 GCA_964647715.1 uncultured Sulfurospirillum sp.
ATGGCATCAAACTCATTTTTTAGAGCTTCATTATCATCATACCAAAATACTAATCGTTGAGTTTGAAAAATTGTTTTTAATCTTTGTTGTATATCTATCATTCTAGCAATCCTCTTTTAAGAGTTGCTCTAGCTCTTCTTTATTTGGTAACACAGTCAAATATTTACTTGCATATATTTGATTATTATCTTTAGGCAAAGTCATCTCTACAAGTGCTTTACTTTTATCTTTACACAGGATAATACCTATTGTTGAGTTTTCATCTTTAGTTTTTTCTACTCTATCAAAATAGTTTACATACATCATCATTTGTCCTATATCTTGATGTTTTAATTCTCCTATTTTTAAATCTATAACTACAAAGCATTTTAGAAATCTATTATAAAATACCAAATCAACTGCAAATTGTTTTTCATCTATTGTTATTCTTTTTTGACGAGCTACAAAGGTAAAACCTTTTCCAAGTTCTAGTAAAAAATCTTCTAATTTATCAATAAGTTTTTGTTCTAGCTCACTTTCACTATAGTGTGAAAGTACAGGTAAACCTACAAACTCTAAAATATAAGGGTCTTTTATCATCTCTTTTGGAGATTCTATTATTTGACCCCTTTTAGATAACTCTTTGACTTTTGATTTATCAAAGCTTAGTTTTACTCTCTCAAAAAGAGCACTGTTAAATTGTCTTTTTAGCTCTTTGAGTGTCCAACTATTTTGTACAGACTCTATTTCATAAAAATCTCTCTCATCAATATTTGAAATTCTTGATAAAAAGATATAGTGAGACCAACTTAAATTAAATTTCCGAGATAGCGTCTCGGATTTTGAATATGCAAGATAAAACTTTCTCATATTTTCTAAATTATCAACAGAAAAACCCTTACCAAAATCTTTTGTAAGTTCTATAGATAGATTTTTGATAATAGCTTTACCATATTTTGCTCTTTCTTCTCCATTTTGCTCTTGCTTTACAATTCTTTTTCCTATTTCATAATAGGTATGAGTCATTGTAATATTTATGGTTTGATAGACACTATTTCTAGCTTTATGAAGAAGAGATTTTATATCATCGTAAAACTTATTAGGTTCTAAATTCATTTACACAACCCCTTTATAGGATAAAGTATATCCTTAAATCTACAATAATTAACCTTAACCCCATCATCTAAATCTATCTCTATTGGAGTTTGTGAGAAATGCATCATTTTATCTCTATCAAACTCTATTATCTCTTTTAGTTTTGTGTCAATTTGTTTCATCTGTTTATGTGCATCTTTTTTATCTCGTTCTGTAGCTGTATCTGATGAAGTTGTAAGGGTTAAAGTCTCTTTGTGTGCTTCAAGTTTTGCTATATATTCTGTCAAATAACTGTTTCGCACTCTTGCAAATGTATCTGCTTGAAATCTATGCATATAAATCAAACTCATGAAACCTTTTTTAGGAGAGGCTACCATCCAATAGATTGGTCTTTTTTTGTATCGTTTTATATGGTCTTCATAGAAGCCTTTTACAAAATATTTTCTAAGCGTTGTTCCAAGTGAGCTTTCTATAAATCTTATATTTTCACTTAAATTTTCTTCGCCAAATGTAGCTTTGACAAACTGTGTCAGTCTTGAAACTATATTATCTTTGAAATAGTCATCTTCAAGCACTGGGATAACATTATCATCATCAGCTTCAAATGTTGAGTTTTTAATGTTGAATTTTGAATTAACATCTTCTAAACTCTCATTCATATTTGCTATATGTAAGCCTTCGTGGTCAAGTGAATATCTACCAAACATCACACCAACACCATAAGAGATAAACTGTTTCATAATCTCATCTGATTGAAAAACTAACTCTCCAAGACCATCACCCTCGTTCCCACGCAGGAGCGTGGGAATGCATATTTTAGCCTCTTTTTTCAAAATAGTAATATCTTCCAAAGCAACATCTGATGTAAGCTCATCTTGTAAGCCATAAATATCTATAAAGAGTCTGTTTAGTTCCTCTTCGTTTT
>CAZYJF010000274.1:0-1997 GCA_964647715.1 uncultured Sulfurospirillum sp.
TAATGAAATAGAACCAATTACCACCTGCTGAAATATCACAGCATTTTTACCGATTTTTGCACTTCCTGAGATAAATATACTTCGCTCACCATGAGGCATACAAGGAGTAGAGGCAAACTCTGAGCTAATAGCTATATCAGATCCATTTTCATACAGATATGTTCTATAAATGATAGTTAAATATTTTCTCAATATTGGATTTAAGTCACCTTGGAGCTTTCTTTTTAGCTCCCAAAACCCTCCATGAAGTCCTACAAGCACCTTTGCTACCATCAAAACTCCTTTTTAAAGATAAATCGGCAATTATACAGTTTAATAGAGTCTATTGTATCATAATGCTATTTTAACTTAAGGAGCATACATGAATCAAGAAAATCCTCTTGGCTACCTGCTGATAGCCTCCTCACTTTCACTAGCACTACTAGGGGGTTGTGGTAGTTACTCACACGAAGATGAAAATATTATCGGTAAAGATACTCTTATCTCTTTTAAACCTATGTTTGATATCAGTTCGAAGCAGTTACAGCCAAAAGTGAGTGCTATAGCACCAGGGCATCCTGCTTTTGGAATCAAAGGGTATAGAGTTGTTTATAAGACTCATGATGATTTAGGAAATGAAGTAAACGCTTCTGCACTCATAACCGTTCCTGTCCCTTCATCTTTAATTCTTGAGGGATTAAAAAAACAAGGTAAAAACTTCACCATCTCAATGGTAGAGGATAATCACGGGACAATTTTCCCAGACTCACAGGCTCCTACAAGTAGTGTGATTGCTACTCATAAGCCTTCAAGTATTGCTGTTTTGTTTTCTGGGGTCGGTGGATTTATGACAATTCAGCCAGATTATATCGGATATGGACAATCAGCAAATCATATACACCCATATCTTTTGAAAAAATCCTCAGCAAACACAGTCATTGATCTACTAAAGAGTGCCATCAAGTTTGGAAATGATAACTCCCTGCCTCTAAACGGACAGATATTCTTGACTGGTTACTCTGAAGGGGGATATGTGACATTGGCTGCCCAAGAGGAGATAGAGAAAAACCATCCAGAACTTCATCTAAAAGGAGTTGTAGGAATGAGTGGTCCATATAACTTGGCACTTGTAGGGATGGGAGTATTATCCCAGCCACAAATTGCAAGACCAGATTTTATCGGTGCTATTATCAACTCTTATGCAAATGTCTATGGATATAAATTAGATGATATTATCAATGCACAATATGCTTCCAAACTTCCTACTCTTTATGATAAGAAAAAAACTGGTGAAGAGATCATGGCAGAACTAACACATGAGACAAAAGATTTTATCACTCCAACTTACAGAGCTGATTTTTTACAAAATGATAAAAATCCTCTAAAGCTAGCTTTTGTAAAAAATAGTGTAGATAATTTTAAACCTACTACTCCAACAAGACTATTTTATTGTGGTGGAGATAAAACTGTTCCAGCAGCTATCTCTTTAAAGGCTAGTAAGAGTATGGGTGTAGATGCATTTGATATCAACTCATCATTGAGCCATGCTGAGTGTGCAGTTCCAGCTTATGGTGCAACACTTAAATATTTTGATGAATTAAGGAGTAAATAGTGAAAAGAATAGTAATTTTAAGTGCAATTGCCTCATCACTCTTGGCAAGTGGATACAGACTCCCTGAAAATTCGATCAACTCTACCGCACTAAGCGGAGCTTATACGGCAAATGCTCACGGGGCTGATAGTTCATACTACAATCCTGCAAATATGGTATTTAATGATAATGTAAATAGATTTGAAGCTGATCTTACATATATCAAACTCTCTTCAATCAAATACAAAGATGCCCAAAAACCACAGCTTAACTCAAAATCAAAAGAGGAGAATATCATAGCTCCCTCTGCATTTTTTAGTTCTAAAGATTACAACGGTTTTAGATATGGTTTAGCTCTTGCAGCCCCTGGAGGTCTAGGGAAGAGATGGAGTTCTCCTTATGCCAAAGCTAGTGCCAAAAAATTTGA
>CAZYJF010000275.1:0-1946 GCA_964647715.1 uncultured Sulfurospirillum sp.
AAATCCTCGCTCACTTAGAACCTCTTGTGAAACAGAAGTAGTTTTATTCTTGTTTCGTACCGCTCCATCAATCATAGCTATAACTTTATTGCTAACTCATTTGAAATTCTCTTTCCAACTATCGATATCAGATATATTTTTTTGTACATCTTGTAGGACTTTAGCTACGATTTCCCCACCATAAGTAAGTGTTATGTGTGCTGGATCGGGATATCTGATGATACCAGAAAGATTAAGTGCCTCGACGGCAGTTTTGTTGAGACTAGATATATCAATAGCTTTGTCTCCTGATTTAGTGATGAACTCTATCACCTGTGCTGCTTCTTTTTTGATGACCATTATTCTTTCTCCTTTTGATTTGTGTTTTGACTGGCGTGATTTTAGTCTATTTGTATCAACTTTGTCTGCTACTTAAGTGGCAAAGATCTTTTTTGCTAGACTTGGCAATGAAGAACAGTGTTCTATCATATTAAAGCCCCACTGATAAGCTCTAAGTTTATCGGTAAAGTTATTGGTCGCAGTTGAACTTGACAGTGTAGCAAAATTCTCTTTCAATAATCCATTGCTATGTTTTTGGATCACTGTTGATCTACTTCCTTAGAAACTTTTTTAACACTAACAATTTTTTTACAATTTTCCGTTATAATGTGTTCAAATTAAGCATTAGGATTTAATATGAAAAAATTTCTTCATGGTTTTTTACTGATATTCGTCTTGGTATACTTTAGTGCCTGTCTTTCAACCACGCCTTATACGCATAGAAAGCAGTTAGTTCTTTTTTCTCCTCAGCAGGAGTTGCAGATGGGTTATCAAGCAGCAAGGGAGATCTTATCCAAAGAACCAGTTTCAAGAGATCCAAGATTAAATGCTGTTGTTCAAAGAGTTGGACAGAGGATTGCAAAAGCTGCAGCACAACCAAACTATCGATGGCAATTTTTTGTCATCGATAAAGATGTTTTAAATGCTTTTTGCCTACCTGGTGGAAAAGTATTTGTATATAAGGGTCTTTTTCGTGCAGTACAAAATGATGACCAGTTAGCTGTAGTGCTAGGTCACGAAGTTGCTCATGCCATAGCAAGACATGGAGCTGAGAGAATGAGTATGGTTCAACTTGGAAGACTTGGTGAACAAGTTGCAGAAAGGACAATTGCTGGTGGAAAATATGCTGGTGTCATCAAAAAGGCTTATGGAGCAACAGAAGGGATAGGATTGGTTTTGCCTTTTAGTAGAAAGTTTGAGTATGAAGCAGATGAGATAGGGTTATATTTGATGACAAAGGCAGGATATGATCCAAGACAAGCTATTCCTTTTTGGCAAAATATGATGCAACTATCTCAAGGAAGAAGAAAGCCACCTGAGTTTTTATCAACTCACCCAGCTGACAGCAACAGAATAAGAAAGATCCAAAAAGAGATACCAAGAGCATTAGAAAATTATAGATAAGTTAAGGAAAACTGTTTGAATAAACAAGAAAAAATAGTCACTATGTTTGATGAGATTGCCAAAACTTATGATGTGGCAAATAGAGTTTTAAGTTTTGGTGTCGATAAGAGTTGGCGAAGAGATGCATGTGTTAAGACATATGAGTATCTTGATAAGAACTCACTCCAAAGCATAGTAGATGTTGCCTGTGGTACTGGCGATATGTGTGAGTATTGGGATTTGATAGCAAAAGAGAAGGGAATAAGTCTTGATAAGATCATAGGTATTGACCCATCTTCAGGGATGCTTGAAGAGGCTAAAAAAAAGGGTTTAAATGCTCAGTTTATACAAGCCCAAGCAAAAGATATACCTCTTAATGATGATAGTAGTGATATTGTCAGTATCTCTTATGGTTTAAGAAATGTAGTAGATAGAGAAGATGCTCTAAGAGAGTTTTACAGGGTTTTAAAGAGTGGTGGATATCTTGTGATATTAGAGTTTACAAAGCTTCCTAAAAAAAATAT
>CAZYJF010000276.1:0-1941 GCA_964647715.1 uncultured Sulfurospirillum sp.
CAAAATGACTTTGCACTAAGGGTTCCATTTATCGCTTTTCATTTGGGCAGTATAGGACTATTTTACAAAATCAGTAAAATATTTTTAAAAAGAGAGTTTGATAGATGTTTGAGTATCTTGATCTTTGTACTGCTTCCAGGTGTAGTCAGTTCTGCTGTTTTGGTCAATAGTGCATCGGTTGTGATCTTTTTTACACTACTCTTTATCTATCTGTTTTTACACAAAAAAGAAAACTTATACTCAATGCTTCTACCACTTTTGGTATTTATAGATAACTCTTTTTCTATCCTTTATCTTGGTCTATTTGCATACTCTATCTACACAAAAAACAGATATTTACTTCTTTTAAGTGCTATGTTATACCTTATCTCTTTATATATGTATGGTTTTGGTGTGTATGGAAAACCAAAGGGATTTTTTCTTGATACTTTCGGGGCATATTCTCTGATCTTCTCCCCTTTGATCTTCTTGTACTTTTTTTATACTATGTACAGGATACTGATAAAAGAGAAAAAATCGATACTATGGTTTATATCCTTCACTGCACTTATATATTCAATACTCATCTCATTTAGACAGAGGATAGTCATTGAAGATTATGCTCCATTTGTTGTTATCTCTATACCATTAATGGTACAACAATTTTTGAGAAGTTATCGTACAAGATTGCCACAGCTTAGATCAAGTTATCGATTTTTCTATGCACTTGTTTTTGGTTTTTTGGCATTAAACTTTCTAGCTACTTACTTTAACCAATACTTTTACAGATATATAGATAATCCACAAAAACATTTTGCTTATAAGTATCATATTGCAAAAGAGTTAGCTTCAGCTCTTAAAAAAAGAGGGATAGATTCTATAATGGTAGATAACAAAAACTTGCAAAAACGGCTTAAGTTTTATGGTATCAACTCATCAAAAGAGTTAAAATTAGTAAAAACCGTGAAAAAAAGTGACCCTAAAAGTGTTACGATTAGTTACATGAACTACCCAATAATCTCATATAGTGTTACGAAAGTAAACAATTAACAGCACTTTTCCAAAATATTTCTTTACAAAAAAGTCTAATTTAAATGATAAATGATACAATAATTGGGAATTTTTTAAAGGAGAGAAGATGGCTCAAAAGGCGATAAGAGAATATGATGCAAAATCTATTCTAGCAAGACATTGGGATAAATATTTCCCTAATTTCACATATTCATTTGAAAGTGCTTTAGTTCAAAATGGTGACGAACTAAAAAAGTTGGCAGAGAGTAATCCATGGTTAAAAGAAAAAGCATTGGTGGCAAAACCAGATATGCTTTTTGGAAAAAGAGGAAAGAACGGCTTGGTTTTGTTTAAAGATCAAAAACCAGGTGATGTATCTTTAGAGAAGGCAGCTTCTTGGATCGATGAGAAGTCTAGTACTCCTCAAGATGTCTATTTTTCATTTGATGGTGATACACCTAGTGGTGAGCCAAAAAGAGATATGCTCACTCACTTTATCGTTGAGCCGTTTACTCCACACACTCAAGAAGAAGAGTACTATATATCAGCTACTTGTGTAGGTGATGAAGATGTACTTTATATGTCAGCAGAAGGTGGAATGGAAGTAGAAGAGGGCTGGGATGAGAAAGTCACAGAGGTTAAGTTTGGGATCACTGAAAGTGAAGAGGAGATAGCCAGAAAGATAAAAGCAAATATTCCCTCAGATGTAGCAGATAGTGATAAAGAGGCATTTGCAGACTTTGCTATCGGATTTTTCAAGCTATATCGTGATCTAAACTTCGCATATCTTGAGATCAAC
This sequence comes from uncultured Sulfurospirillum sp., assembly GCA_964647715.1. Lineage (GTDB taxonomy): Bacteria > Campylobacterota > Campylobacteria > Campylobacterales > QNZT01 > QNZU01. Next base: position 1,790 of record CAZYJF010000276.1, read on the forward strand.
CCGTTTGTCATGCAAGGAAACAAAATCGAACTTCTTGATATGGTTGCAAAACTGGATGATACTGCTGGATTTATGATGGCTGAAGAGTGGGGCGATATAGAGTATCCTACTTCATTTGGTATGGAGGATAAATCTCCTGAAGTTTTAGCTAT
>CAZYJF010000277.1:0-1938 GCA_964647715.1 uncultured Sulfurospirillum sp.
TTATGAGTTGTGATAAGTTTTGATATTGCAGTGTTAAGACCTTTACAAAACAATGAACTATTTGCATCACTATTTTCATTTAAAGTCAATGTACCATTTGTTTCATTAGATGAGATATCCACACATTTAACTCCTCTTGTTTTATCCCAATAATATACAGTAGTTGAGTTATTCAAATCTACACCACTTGCATCACTCTTATCAGCTTTAACTAGGTTTACATTTGTCATTTCACCTACTTTTCCGAATGTTCCGTGTGCTGTATAGTAAGATCCAATATCAGAAACCAAAGATGAAATCTCTGTAGATGCTTTAGCGATGTTTGCATCATCTCTAGTAGCTGCCAACTTTGGAATCGCAACAGATGCCAAAATACCTAAAATAACGATAACGAATACCAACTCGATCATTGTAAAACCACTTCTTTTCATAAAAGAACTCCTTAAAAAATAAAATTTTCCCGACCTTATGCTTGTCGTTGAAACTAAATCGGCACCACTCAAAAAAACTTTAAAAAAACTTTTCTATTTTTTGGAGTTTTCAGCTAAACAAGTCATAACTCTTTATACATTATTTATATATAGTCATTTTTATGATAAAATCCCTCACAAAAAAAGGTCTATTTTGTCAAAGTTCACTCTAAGTACAACATATTCTCCTGCAGGAGATCAACCAAAAGCCATAGAAAAACTCTCATCTTCTATCCTAAAGGGTAACAAATACCAAACCCTCATAGGAGTTACAGGGAGTGGAAAGACCTATACGATGGCGAAGGTGATAGAAAAGACTAAACGACCAACTCTCATCATGACTCATAACAAAACACTAGCGGCTCAACTCTACTCTGAGTTTAAGCACTTCTTTCCAAACAACCATGTGGAGTATTTCATCTCCTACTACGACTACTATCAACCAGAAGCCTATATCCCAAGGAGTGATCTTTTTATCGAAAAGGACAGCTCTATCAATGAAGAGCTTGAAAGACTCAGGCTCTCAGCTACGGCTTCACTTTTAAGTTATGATGATGTGATAGTGATAGCTTCAGTCTCTGCCAACTACGGTCTTGGTGATCCAAAAGAGTATAAGAGTATGGTTTTGGATATCGAGGTGGGGAGTGAGCTCAATCAAAAAGAGTTACTTCTTAGGCTTGTGGATATGGGGTACAAAAGAAATGACAACTACTTTGACAGGGGAGATTTCAGGGTCAATGGAGATGTGCTTGATATCTATCCAGCTTACAGCAACGAAGAGGCTCTTAGAGTTGAGTTTTTTGGAGATGAGGTGGAGTCTATCTACTACTTTGAACCTCTTACAAACCAAAAGCTTAGATCCAAAGATAGAGTGACTATCTATGCCGCAAACCAATTTATCGTCGGTCAAAACAGACTCAAAAATGCTATCAAAGAGATAGAAAAAGAGCTTGAAGAGAGGTTGGCTTTTTTCAAAAAAGAGGGGAAATTAGTAGAGGCTCAACGGCTAGAGCAAAGAGTCGGATTTGATCTTGAGATGCTTCAAGCTACGGGGGCTTGTAAGGGGATAGAAAATTATGCTAGATACCTAACTGGTAAAAAACCCGGAGAGACTCCCTACTCGATGTTTGACTACTTTGAAGCGATGGGAAAGGATTTTTTAGTGATTGTCGATGAGTCGCATGTGAGTCTGCCTCAATTTCGTGGAATGTATGCGGGGGATAGGAGTAGAAAGGAGGTTTTGGTTGAGTATGGATTTAGACTCCCTTCTGCACTTGATAACAGACCATTGAAGTTTGATGAGTTTATCAACAAAAATACCCAGTTTATGTTTGTCTCCGCCACCCCAGCTCCTTTAGAGCTTGAACTTTCCAAAGAAAACACAGCCACTCAGATCATAAGACCCACAGGACTTCTTGATCCTGAAGTTACTATCATGGATAGTGAGTTTCAGGTAGAAAAGCTTCAC
>CAZYJF010000278.1:0-1930 GCA_964647715.1 uncultured Sulfurospirillum sp.
AGCTGTGCTTCTACATCTTTGGCAATCTTATCTATCACACTAAGTCGAAAATCAAGTTCACTTTTTAGTCTTGCAATCTGTGCTTTATCCACCTCTAAGATAGAGATATTTCCAGCTTTTTGGAGTCTAGAGAGTAGCTCATTTTGAAGAGCAACCTCATCTAACAAGACTGCCTCTTGGCTCATGATTTTTGAGATCATATCTTTTAAAAGCTCCCTTTTTTCTTGCCTATCTCTAAATGCAATCATCTCTTTTTTATACTCAGTTGCCAACTTCTCTATCTCTAGCTTTGCCTTTTCGATTGATCTTTTGGTTTTGTATCCATTAAAGATATTCCATTTTAACATGATACCGATATTCCAGTTGTTTCTCTCAAGCTCCCCTATAGCATCGAAGTCATTATTTAAATCATCTCCATAGATCTGATATGCTCCTTTTATATGCACAGTAGGATAGTTATCCTTTTTTAGCAGTCCAATCTCTTGAAACTTTTTCCTGATCTTTAGCTTGATATTTCTAGCTTTTGCACTATCTTTAAAATCTTTCACAACTCCATCTAGGGGCTTTAACATATCAAATCCCATACTCAAGGTATCGATTTTGACATTTGAGATGAGTTGGATATTTTTTGAAGCCTCTAAGATCTTCATCTTTTGCATCAAAATATCTTTTTCTATATTTGCCTCATCGATTCTTAGCCTTGCGATATCAGCCTTTGAAGCAAATCCACTCTTAAAGAGCCTTTGAGTACTTTTAAGAAGAAGATTTTTGATAAATAGTATCTTTTTATATGTCTTCATTCTCTCCTGTGCTTTTAAGGCAGTAAGAAAATTATTTAATAACTCTTTTGCAATTTTTTCCTTTTCCAAAGCTATCTCACTCTTTAATATAGCTCTATCCGTCTCACTCATCTGCATCTTCAACTTGCTTGCACCAAAGTTGTAAACTTCATAATCTACATTTAGATTTAGTGAGTTTTGATAGTTTGAAGTTGATGGATATACAGCCCCTCCTATATTTGCAGGAGAAGATCTGCTAAATCCATGATAATACTCATTTAGATATGATAGAGAGATATTGGGATAATATGTACTCTTTAAAATATTGATATTTGCTTCATTGATAGCTAGATCATGCTTCTTTAATATGATAGATGCAGATTTTTGCATAGCTGTATTTAGTAGTTGCCAAAAACTTAGCTTGTATTGTGGCTCATCGATATTGATCTTTTTCATAGCAGGATTTATATACTTGATGATAAGTGTCGGTTTTGAAATGCTTTTTTTACTCTTGCCACCTAGATAATCTTTCACTTCGATAATAGCTGGATGCTTGTGAAGATCATCAACAATCACTCCATCGCTATTTTTTCTACTTTGTAGCTCAGCTTCATTAACTCTAAGCAACTTATTTGCTTCATCTTCACTGACTATTTGGGGCTCTAAAACAACTGGCTCTATCTCTTGGTTTTCCTCTACTACCTTGTCAACTTCCACAGAGATATCATCTTCAAACATATCAATATCCCCATCATCAAAGTTCTCCATAGAATGGGCAAGTGCATTAAACACTAACAAGAGAAAAAACAGACGATAAACTTTCAAAAATCACACTCCAAACAAATTCATTCAACACTTACGGATATGCTTAGTTTATCTGAGATTTTCTGTTATATTGAAATGGTTTTTTAGATAGTTTTTCTATTTTAGCTAGAAATTAAATTGATTGAATTTACACTATGATAGAGAGCTAGTAAGAGACTTTTTCTATCTCTCTATCATTAGCTAGAAATTTTCAGTTAGTTCTTATTTACGAACTATTTGGAAGTTTGACTTCTCTTCTGTAATACTTACAAAATCACCATTTTTATCAAATCTGATCTGACCTTTTCCATTTACTTTGCCATTTTTGTGATACTCAAATCTACACT
>CAZYJF010000279.1:0-1930 GCA_964647715.1 uncultured Sulfurospirillum sp.
TTCTCTTTTTTAATTACCTTATCAAGCATACCAATCTCAAAAGCTCTTTTTGCAGAAATTGGCAAACACTTCTTCAAAAGCTCACTTGCTTTTTCATCTCCCACTCTTTTTGGTAGTAAAAAGCTATGATACTCACTTCCACTAAGTCCTAGACTCTTGTAGTGAGGATTAAAAACCACACCTTCACAAGATAGAACATAATCACAAGCAAGTGCCAAAAATACCCCACCTGCACCTGCATTTTTATGGACTGATGCAACTGTAAGCACATCATCAGCAAATATGATAGATTGGATTAGATCATTCATCGCATTGATATTTTCCCAGCCATCTTCTCCCACTTTTTTGGAGTCTTCGAGTATATTTAGGTGAATTCCATTTGAAAAAAACTCATCCCCACCCATCAGTACCACTACCTTTGAAGACTCTTTTAGATACTCAAAAGCATACTTCAATCTAATGCATTGAGCAGAGCTAAAAGCACCATTGTGGAAGTTAAAATAGAGATAGCTAATCTCATCTTTTTGTTCAACATACAGCTCAAAAAATGTATTGTATGATCTATCAAATAGAAGTGCTAACCTATCCTCTTTTACTCCTTTTAGTCTATCTTTTAAGACATAGGTTGATGGGAGTTTAAAGCGATTTGGCTCTTTAAGATGACTTATCCAAATAGCCCCGTCGATTGTGCCGATACAGATAGCCCCATCTCGTTTTGCCAAGATTTGCTTTGGCTCTCCTTTTAGTTTATCCTCTTGCCAAGCACCAAAAAGATAGACTCTCAATCCCAGGATTTCATCTAAAACCCCCGGATATGAGTCGGCTTGTTTTATCTTTTTGATGATCTTGGATGTGCTATCTTTGTTCCAATCAATCTTCCTTCTTTCTTGAGTAAAGGGTGTATGAAGAGGAGTGTCAAGTTGAGGGGTTGAGTGATTGTTTTTGATATTGTTCAAAAGATCATCTAAAGTAGTAACTGCACACTCTCTTATCTCATCTCGATAGATTGACGATTTTTTGGACCCTTCCTTTACCTCAAATTCACAACTTGCATATATATCCCCACCATCAAGTTTCTCATCAGCTCTTAACCATACTCCTCCCCATCTTTTATGATCTAGCGAATGCTCTAGGGAGTAGGCACCTCTATCACCAATGGGTCCAGGATGAAAGACAAAAATCATGTACTTTTCATAGATCTCTTTTGGGATATAACTTTTAAGATATGGAGCCAAGATAAGATCAGGATTTAACTCATAAAGTAGATGAAGATCAACACTATAGATGACATTTATCTTAAATCCCATATCTTTTAGTCTCACATAGACTGCTTGAGTCAGGGAGTTAAATGAAGTACAAAGAAGAGCTATATTTTTCATCTACGCTATCAACAGATTCTAGGCAAGAGTTCACCTGTTGGAAGATCTAAAAACCTCTTTGTTCCCCATGATGAATTGAGTATCACTTTTTTTGCTGTGTGATTGGTCACAGAGCCGATGATTTTGGCATTTTGGTTATAGCCTTTTAAGATCTCTAAAGCCTTTTTCTCATCCTCTTTTGAAGTTGCAAGCACAAATGTTCCCTCATTTGCCAAAGAGAGTGCATCAAAACCTAGAAGTTCACAAATACCTCTAACTCTATCACTCACAGGGATTGACTCCTCCTCGATCTCGATACAGATATTAGAGCTAACTGCCCACTCATTTAGCACCGCAGACACCCCTCCTCTTGTGGCATCTCTTAAAGCTTTGAGGTCAATCTTAGCATCGATTAAACTCTTTACAACAGGATACAATGATGCACAATCACTCTCTAATGAACTCTCTAGATCAATACCCTCTCTTGCACTAAATATTGCTGCTCCGTGAGATCCGATATCTCTACTTACAAGGATACTCATCCCCTCTTTTAAGTTGTGTGAAGATAGTCC
>CAZYJF010000280.1:0-1919 GCA_964647715.1 uncultured Sulfurospirillum sp.
GCCATGCTTTTGTAAGATCTGGTGCATAGTATGCTCCATTTCCAAGCAGTGTATGACAGTTCATACAGTTTTTGGCTTGAGAAGTAAGTTTTCCAAGGTGAAGAAGTTTTCTTGCTTCCTCTGGTGACCACTCCTTTCCAAAAAATGGCTCTTTATCTCCAATCACTGGTACTTCATGCCCTCTTTTGGCACTCATTTTGTAATCGATATGATAATTGATAACAGTAGGGGCTGGAACCCTTTTTGTAACACCATTTTTTAGATCATCATCCGTTCCCATTGTTATTTGTCCCATAGTGTCAAATGTAAGCCAAATAAGCAATATCGTTGCAAAACCAGTTACCCATGCAGCTGATCTTCGCCAAAACGGTATGCTTGACCAAACTGATCTGTTCTTAGACATCTATCTTCTCCTTTCGTTTTGATTTTCATACTTATTAACTGACATAGAGTATAGATAATAGTATAGATGAGGAAGTAGTAAATATCCCACCATTGTAATTATCATCACTTTTTGTGTAAAAGGTGTAGAGTGCATCTTGTCAGTCATAATGTATGTGCTATAGACTTGTAGTAGCCAAAAGAGATATCCTAGTGGCATAAACAAGCGCCTTAAATAACCCATCTTCACAAGTGTAAAGATCGCCACATAAAACAGCCCAAAAAGCAAGATAAGTGATGCAGATATAAATATCGGAAGAAAGTCACCTAAAGCAATCTCCGGTCTGACAATCAAAACTTCCGACATAATAACCTCCATTAATTATCTTGATAATTTGAGCATATCACCTAAAATTTTATCAGATTGTGAAAAAATTGTGATTGATCTATATCAAGTCATAGTAATGATATAATGAGGCAAATAAATTAAAAAGGTTAAAAATGTCCTATTTCCCAGCCTTTATCAAGCTTGATGATGCAAAGATTTTGATCGTAGGTGGTGGTAAGATCGCAAATGAAAAATTAGAAAAACTTCTAGATTTCACAAAAAATATCAAAGTCATTGCAAAAAATATAGATCCTTTCATGCAAGAAATGATAAAAAAAGAGCATTTAGAATATGAACTAAGAGCTTACAACAATGGAGATATTGACGGATTTGATATAGTTATCATAGCAGTAGATGATCTTAGTCTTCAAAAATCGATCTACCAAGAGAGTAGAAACTTTAGAGTTCTTTGCAATGCCGTTGATAGTGTGGATTACTGTGATTTTATCTTTCCTTCTTATATCAAAGAAGGTGACTTGACTATCGCTATTTCAACTTCAGGTGCATCACCAGCATTTGCCAAACACTTCAAACTCTATCTTAGATCACTCATTCCACAAAGAATTACACCTTTTTTAGATGAGCTAAAGAGTTTAAGAGAGACTCTTCCAAAAGGAAAAGAGAGAATGGAACTTCTTGATAAGAAGGCAAAAGAGTTTTTTCAAAAAATCAAAAGGGATTAAATCTTCCCTTTTAAATCTCCATTATAGACTACTTTAGTCACATCTATATCCTCTTCATTTAGTACAGATGGAACTGCATCAGCCTCATTTATCCTTCTTATCTCTTCATCTAACTGATCTTCTTGATAAGTCATCATCATATCTGCTGCTATGATGTGAGGTTGCTCTTGAATTTTGACAAGCTTTTCTATCTCTTTTCCGACATCTTCTGCTTCGATAGTGACGATAATCTTCCCCTTATCTTTATCCCCAAAGTGATAATCACAAATATCACTACTCTCACACCACTCTTTCACTTCGTCATAAAACTCACTTCTACATTGAATCACGATACTAGATATATTCATTTTTTCTCCTTTAAATTCCAAATATTGACTTCATCATCATCTCCTGCACTAAAGAGTGTATCTTCATCTTTGAAAATAAGCACACTCATTGAACCTTTTTGTCCATGAAGTGTAGCAAGT
>CAZYJF010000281.1:0-1915 GCA_964647715.1 uncultured Sulfurospirillum sp.
CTCACCCACCAAGGAAGCCACAACTCATAGGGCAAAAACCTCACATTTTCACTCACAGCCTCTGCCTCTTTGTAGCCTGTATTTGTGATGACTGATATATTTACAGGCAAGCTTAGATCCTCAATAAGAGGTTTTATCGATCTAACCTCTCCAAAAGAGCATACATGAAACCATATACCCTCTTTCTCAAAGGGAGGATTTTTCCACAGAAAAAATCGTGCAGGGATTGAATCTCTATACTTTTTTTTAAATGATACAAGTAGTAGGATTGGAGTTGCGACGATTAGAAGTATCGCCGCTACAAATAGATAGATATAGCTAAAAGGCTTCAATAAAGCACCCTACTCCAGTGCTTCCGCCTCTTCTTGGCTCTCATCACTCTCTTGGACTTTTTCAAGATACAAGATTCTACCACAGTGTGGGCAAGTAGTGATCTCCTCCCCTGCTATCACAGAAGCATAAGTGTGGTCATTTAGCTTCATAAAGCATCCATAACATGCTTGTTTTTTTACCGGTACCACGGCTGTATTTTTCGCCCATCTTCTTATCTTCTCATAAAAGCTGATGACATTTTGGTTCATATCTGAGAGTAGTTTTTGTCGATCTTCATAGATACTCATTCTCTCTTTTTCTATCACTTCAAGCTCTTTTTGAGTCTCCTCTTTGATCTGCTCAGTCTCAGACTTCATCGCTTCTATCTTCTCTTCAAGTTCGCTAATCTCCTGAGTCTTTTGCTCTTTTATCTTTTCAAATCTAGCAATCTCTTCGTTGGCAAAATCTATCTGCTCTTTTGCGATCTCCTCTTCAAGCTGGAGTGCTTTCATCTCTTTTTCTGTCTTTATCGATGCACTCTTTTTTGAGAGTTCAGCGAGTTTATCGGCAAGCTCTTTTAGATGAAGCTCGTTTTTACTGATAGTTAGCTCATTGTTTTTTAAAAGCTCTTGGTTATCTTCGATAGCCTTTAGTAACTCTTGCTCTTTTTGGATCTGGGCATTTAGTGACTCGTTGATCTGCTCAATTTTGGGCTGATATGAGTCTATCTTTTTGTCGATCTGCACAAGCTCTACCAACTGGCTTAAATATTTATTCATCAGATTTTCCTTATGATGGTTGTAAATGGGTTTTTAGAATTTGCGATTATACCATTTATACCTTTATTTTGCAAGAGCCTTTGAAGAGAGGGGGCAAAATACCTCTCACTCTCATAGTGTCTGATGTCAATCAACGACAATCCACACTCAAAAGCCTCCTTGGCAGCATGATACTTGATATCGCCGGTTAAAAAGCACTCAGATTTGATACGAGGGATTAGATCAGAGCCTGATCCTGTAGTCAGAGCAGCGGTTTTGATAAAGTCGTGAGATTTTACACAGCTTATGCTATCAAGCTCTAGTTTTTTAGCAATATCACTCGCAAAGTCATCAAAGCTCATATTTACATCAAAATATAGAATATACTCATCTCTATCAATCTCTTCGTATCCCAAAACTTCCGTTAAAACAAAACTATTTAAGTGGCTAAGATCATAGTTTGTGTGCATAGCCACAATCGAAATGTCCTTTTTGATAGCTTCGATAAGAAGAGCATTTGGATACCCCTCATCAATGAGATTTTTTAAGCCTTTGAAGATCGGCGGATGGTGAACAACCAAAAGTGAATTTGGCTCCATCTGCTCTAAAACCTCTAGATCAGCATCCAAAGACAAATAGACATTTTTGATCTGTGCATTTAGATCACCTACACAGACACCGCTATTATCCCACTCCGCTTGAAGCTCAAAGGGTGCTAAGTCATCTAGTAGATCAACTATCTCTTTTAGCAACATCTAGACTCTTTTTGTAAACCTCGGCACAACCTTTTGCAAGCTCTCGCACCTTTAGGATGTAGTTTTGTCTCTCCGTGACTGAGATAGCCT
>CAZYJF010000282.1:0-1891 GCA_964647715.1 uncultured Sulfurospirillum sp.
AGAGAAGGTCAAAGCCGGTGGCTTGAACAATATCGCACCGACAGTATTAAAACTGATGGGAGTAGATATACCAAAAGAGATGGATGAGCCTTTGGTTTAGGCTTAGTTGGGATTTTCTTTAGGAGTCTTCTTTAGTCAAAGTTTTGTAATCATCTCTTTAATTACTGTATGAAGTTTGTCTAAGTCTTCTGTGCACACATCATAAACTGCTTCAGCATTGATGTCGAAGTAGTGATGTGAAAAGATATCCCTCATTCCTTTAATCGATTTCCAATCAATATGTGTATATTGTGCTAGTAATTTATGATCTGTTAGTTTGTCTATATTTTTTAAACTCTCTCCAATTGCTATAAAGAGCATACAGATACTATCAAGTTTCTCTTTTCCATAAGGAGAATCTAGAAAGTAATCTACGCTATCAACAGGTTCAAACCTAAATTTTATAGTTGATAGAGCATCATCAATTTGAGTTAGTATCTCTTTTACCAACTCAGTTTTAGGTACTTATGGACTCTTTTTCTATCTGCTTTTTTAGATAATTGTTCATGCTTTCTCTGACTTCAACAATATCTACATGTTTTCCAAAAATTTCTTCAAGATCTATGCGAATACGAGATAGCAGGAAAAGATTGCTTCTTTTAAGTTTGACATATATATCTATGTCGCTACTCTCTTTGGCTTCTTCTTTTGCATATGAACCAAAGAGTCCAATCTCTTCAATACCAAGCTCGTGGCTATTTTGTTCTTTATACAATGCTAAAGTATTTAATATCTCTTTTTTGGCAAGCATGAACATCCTTTACATCTGTTTGGTATTATAACATATCTTAAACCTTATATATATATTAATATTCACTTTTCTCGCCGCATTTTGGGCAAAAAAGTGCTGTTTTTTCTATCTTTGTATGGCATGAGTGGCACTCTTTTTTTGTGGCAGATCCGCAAAATGAGCAGAACTCATCCTCCTTGTCGATGATTGCATTGCACTCTAAGCATCTTCCTTTTAGTAGTCTGTTTTTTTGAATATTTTGAGCTTTTTTCTTTTTTTCGTGGTTTTTTTGGATGATGTTGATGATGAGTCCAAATAGTGCTAGGAAAAATATAATCCCTAAAATATTCAAGATGATTATCATATTGTGAGATGTGAAAAAGGCGATTAGTTTGGATAGAAATACCTTTGGTATGATGTAGTAGATTAGTCTCACTAACTCTATCAATCCATACAGAGCAGCCGCTGAAGTGACATAGAATGAGAGCTGGGCAAAGATATATTGCTTTTCTTTCTCAAATCTTTTTGAGAGTAGATAAAAAAGAAGCCATATAGGGATCAAAAAGGCAAATATTTTAGCACTCTTTTTTAGTATGAAGTATTTTTTTGACTTGGCAAATCCATCTTGTATGCTCTTTTTGTGATGATCTATATAGAGCATAAAGTCTTGAATTTTTGGGTAGTTTAGTGGATCTTTTAGATTGGCTATCTTAGCTTGAAGATCTTTTTTTAAAGTTTTTAGTTTTCTTAGTTTCTCTTTGGCATTTTGTGCATTTGCATGGAGGATTGAGTTGTTTTTTTCTTGCTTTGAGATTTTTTCAAGAAGCATGCCGTTATATTCATTTTTTAGTCTGTTGATTTTGTAAGAGGTCGATGATAGTTTTTCTTCTAGTAAGTGAATCTGTTTTATGTTTGATTGAATTTGTAGATCGTTTTTTACTAGATAATACCTTGTTTCTAGTTCTTTGCACTCTTTAGAGTCTCCAAAATATTCGTGCCTATACTCTTCAAAGGAAAATATATCAATCGGGTGAGAGATCAGTTCTATACAACTGTAACCATATCTGTTTTGAGGTGCTTTTAGCTCTCTTATACTGCTGTTTATACCGCTTGCTATGAGCC
>CAZYJF010000283.1:0-1881 GCA_964647715.1 uncultured Sulfurospirillum sp.
CTCCATTATGATTGACATCCACACCAAGCAAAGTGGCATTGTTGATCTTTGGATCAGGCTCGGGTGGGAGAGTGTAGCCGTTTATCACTTCAGGTTTTGCCGGTTTGATTTTTTTATGTTTTGCAGGTTTGCTTTCCTTTGGTTTGGTCAAAGGTTTACCGTCACTACCGCTACATCCGTTTAAAATCATAATTATTATGCTAAGTAGTACCAATGATAGTTTGTTCATGTTTTATTCCTGTGAGAATGTCTTTATTTTTAAGTATATCAATGTGTTGTTATGATAAGTGAAATAATTTAGATTAATCAAGTAGTTTTATTTATAATATAACAAAATCTTCCACCCTCAAAAGGCTCTCCATAGAGGTTAAGAGCCTCTTTGATAGATAGAGCTTCGTCACTCCAAAATACCTTGATATTCTCATCATCTCTTTTGAAGTGTAAAAACTTGATCTTTGTTTTGAGGTTTGATTCAAAAAGGTGTGATCCTTTTAGAAGTTTTATCATCGTTTTGAAGGCATAAAATGAGCGATATTTTTTAAGCCCATCTCTATTGTCTATCAGCCCGTATCCAGGAGCTACAAGCTGGTGCCAATAGACCCTTTCTATCTTTTGTGAAGCGAGGGCTATGAGGAAGTATTGCACCATATAAAGAGCATAACTCTCCTCATCTACACACTCTTTTTGACTTGTGGGTGCATAGGGGGCGGTGTTTAAGAGTGGCCAGTTTGTCTCTGTGATGAAGATTTGGTCGCTACTTTTGGGTGAGACTCTGGTGATGGAGTGAAGCAGGGAGATTTTGCGAGAAAGATCAAAAATACCCATTTGTTTGTTGTGTGGTGATCCTCTTCTATCTACATATAAAAGTGAGCTAAAGATATCGTATCGGATTTTTTTGAGGTTAAATAGTGATCTTATGGTGTAGTGGGACTCAAAATCTATGACAGATGAGCCAATTAGTTTAATATCTTTAAACTCTTCATCTCTTAAGTTTTGAGCAGTTTTATAGAAGTTTAGATACTCGCTCATAGTGAAAAAACCCCATTTTTTGCGATTGATAGCATTTGCGATTTGAAAATATTTAACACTTTTTAACTCACTAAAAATCCTCCTTAGATCAGATCTAAATAGATCCAAATCCTCTATATGCTCCCTATCTTGCAAGATAGCAACTACAATGCTTTTGTCTTTAAACTTCTCTATAAACTCTCTATACTCGTTTAATCTATCCATCTCCCACAAAGGCACTCTAACAAGCAGAGAGTCTACCCCAAGTTCATCGACAAGTGTCGGTGTGAGATTTGGCTCTTTGTCGAGATTTACACATAGTCCGAAAAATTGATCTGTATCGATATAGGACTTTTTTTGCAAAAAGAGGTAGCTAAATAATATAAGAGGAGAACTTAGTAGTGTCGTAAATATAGTAAGAAGATTATCTTTTAGAGCATATTTGTATATCTTTTTTTTAAGAGCCTTATCTTTGATGACATGAGGTTGATCTGAGTAGTGATCCCAAGGAAGTTTTATATCAATCATAGCTTTATTGTAGCATCATTTGTATATATCATTATCATAGACTTTAAATCTCTTGTGAGACCAAAACCACTCTTTTGGGTAGGCTTTTATCATCTTTACGATGGCATCTGCTTGAGCTTGGTTTAGGTGTTTTATCTCCTCCTCTTTTGGTTGATCTTTGTTTGGGATTATGGGATCTAGGCAGATTGCTTTGTGCTTAGAGAAGTTATCACTTGTTATAAACATAGGTATCAATACAGCATCAAATTTATATGCTAGAATCGAAGCAGCAGAGCTTTGGGTGGCTTTTCTGCCACAAAACTCTACATCCTCTCCACCTTTGCTTTTTGGAAGGCTCTGATCTAT
>CAZYJF010000284.1:0-1878 GCA_964647715.1 uncultured Sulfurospirillum sp.
CCATCTCTCCAAATCTCTGACCACCAAATAGTGCCTTACCACCAACTGGTTGTTGTGTTACTAGTGAGTATGGTCCAGTACTTCTTGCGTGAACTTTCTCATCTACTAAGTGGTGAAGTTTAAGCATATACATAACACCAACATTTACTCTCTCTGTTATCTTTTCACCAGTTCTACCATCATATAGAACACTCTTACCATCACTGTCAATTTTTGCTAGTTCAAAAATCTTCTTAAACTCTTCTTCGTTTACACCCTCAAAGATAGGAGTGGCAAATCTAACACCCTTACTCCAATCTCTAGCATAATCTAAAAGTTTTTCATCACTAAGATTACTGATAAACTCTTTTGCATTTGAGAGTTTTGCGATATCGGCAATATCTATCATCTTAGCTCTTAAGTTCTTAATCCACTCACTTTGCTTCTCTTTAAACTCTTCTTCAATTTGCTGACCTAGTTTTCTTCCTGCATATCCTAAGTGAACTTCTAAGATCTGACCGATATTCATACGACTTGGAACACCTAGTGGGTTTAGTACAACATCAACAGTTTCACCATTTTCAAGATATGGCATATCAACATCTGGGACTATATTTGAAACGATACCTTTGTTTCCGTGTCGCCCAGCCATCTTATCACCAACTTTTAGCTTTCTTTTTGTGGCTATATATACTTTAACAAGCTTTGTAACACCACTTGGCAAGATATCATCTTTTTCTAAGATTGATAGTTTCTCATCATGCTCTTCTCTAAGTCTCTTTTTCTCATTTTGGAAGTGAGTCTTTATAGTTGTGTACTCATCTTGAGTCTCTTTTGGAAATGATTTTATAATGCTATTTAATGCAAATCTATTTACACTCTCTATCTCTTCAAGAGGAATAATATCTCCCTTTTTATACTCTTTGCCATTGACTTCACACTTAGAATTTAGTGGAGTTGAAGAGAGAAGTTTATTCACCTTTAGTAACTCTTCACGATCTATCATCAACAATCTATCGTGGTGATTTCTATCTAAAACCTCTTTTTCTGCTTCATATGCTTCAACAGTTCTTGGATCTTTATCATAACCTTTTTTAGTGAATATTTTTACATCTATGACTACACCTTCCATAGATTGTGGGCAGTATAGAGATTTATTTACAACATGTCCTGCTTTTTCACCAAATATAGCACGAAGGAGTCTCTCTTCAGGTGTTGGTTTTACCTCTCCTTTTGGAGAAACTTTACCGACTAAGATCATTCCAGGTTTTACATATGTACCAACCTTTACTACTCCACTCTCATCAAGGTGGAATAGACTATCTTCTTTGACATTTGGTATATCTTTTGTGATCTCTTCCACACCATCTTTTAACTCTCTAGCTTCTACCTCTTTTTCATAGATATGAACTGATGTAAATGTATCTTCTCTTATCAATCTCTCATTGATTACGATAGCATCCTCATAGTTATATCCATTCCAAGGCATAAAGGCAACTAGGGCATTTTTTCCTAATGCCATCTCACCTCTTTGCATACTAGGACCATCAGCTATGACATCACCTTTTTGAACGACATCACCTTTTTTTACGATTGGTCGTTGTGTAAAAGATGTATTTTGGTTTGTTCTCATATTTTTATGCAACCAGTAGTGATCTATAAAAGGACCCGTTTCATCTTCTCCTAAAATATAGATATTTCTACTATCTACCTTCTCTACTGTTCCACCTCTTTTTGCTTTGATTGCTTCCCAAGCATCTCTTGCTACGATTTTTTCTGTTCCTGTACCAACATAAGGAGCATCACTCCATAAAAGTGGAACTGCTTGTCGTTGCATGTTTGAACCCATCAATGCTCTGTTGGCATCATCATGCTCTAAAAATGGAATCAGACTTGCTG
>CAZYJF010000285.1:0-1866 GCA_964647715.1 uncultured Sulfurospirillum sp.
ATGTTTAGTCATTTTGAGATAAAATACCTCCAAAAAGGAGCTTTTATGGAGGAGTTTTTACAAAGAGCCAAGAGTGCTAGCACTCAAGTTGCATCTTTGAAACCGGGTTTAAAAAGAGAGATTTTGCAAAAGATGGCTGATGAATTGGTCCAAAACAGCTCTAAGATCATCGAGCAAAACAAAAAAGACCTCGATTATGCCAAAAAGAACAATCTCTCATCGGCATTGATAGACAGACTCCTTTTGGATGAGAGCAGAATAGGGGCGATGGCAGATTCGATTAGAGTCATAGCCAAGCTAAAAGAGCCAGTAGGCAAGATACTTGATGGCTGGACGGTGGATAATGGTCTTAGGATTGAGAAGGTTTCGGTGCCTATAGGGGTTATAGGGATCATCTATGAATCTCGTCCAAATGTCACAAGCGATGCAGCGGCTTTGTGTTTTAAGAGTGGGAATGTCGTGATTTTAAAGGGTGGTAAAGAGGCTGAAAACTCAAACAAAGTAATCGCTACTATTTTACAAGATGTTCTAGAGAGTTTTGATCTTCCAAAAGAGATCATATCACTTCTTCCAGATCCCACTCGTGAGGGTGTGGCAAAACTCATCAAGATGGATAGATATGTCGATCTTATCATCCCAAGAGGTGGTGAGGGGCTTATCAGGTATGTCAATGACAATGCCACAGTCAGTGTAGTCAAGCACGACAAGGGTCTTTGTCACACATATATAGACAAAGATGCCGATTTTGATATGGCTTTGAGGATTGTTGAGAATGCCAAATGCAGAAGAGTCGGTATCTGCAATGCGATGGAGACTCTCTTGATTGACAAGGCGATATACAAAGAGATTTTACCAAAGATAAAAGAACTCTTTGCAAAGCATAATACACTTTTAAAGGGTGATGAGCTTTCAAAAGAGGTGGTTGAAATAGATAGTGCTAATGACGAGGATTATGATACTGAGTATCTTGATAATATTCTCTCTATTAAAGTGGTCGATGGGGTTGATGGAGCGATTTCTCATATCAATAGATATGGCTCATCCCACTCTGAAGCCATCATCACCACAAACTACCAAACAGGAGAGAAGTTTCTAAACTCAATCGATGCGGCATGTCTGTATATCAATGCTTCTACTCAGTTTACCGATGGTGGAGAGTTTGGCTTTGGTGCGGAGGTGGGAATAAGTACAAATAAGCTTCACTCAAGAGGTCCAATGGGCATAGATGATCTAACCACTTACAAGTACAAAATCTACGGCGATGGGCAGATTAGATCTTGAGTAGAGTATTAGAGATAAAAAAACTCTCTTTTGGGTATCAAAAAGAAAAGCCCCTATACAAAGAGTTTGATCTTAGTGTGGATAAAGGAGAGGTGGTATCGATTGTAGGAGAAAGTGGAAGTGGTAAAAGTACTCTCTTTTCTCTCATCATGGGTGATCTTAAACCTTGGAGTGGAGAGATAAAAGCCCAAAGAGCTTCTCAAATCTTCCAAGATCCATACAGTTCATTTCATCCTAGCTACGATATACTAGATCAGATAGCAGAGGTGGCATCTGTTGAGGAGTTGCATAAATATCTTGATAGATTAAATCTTGACTCTGATCTTTTGCACAAAAAACCACATCGATTAAGCGGTGGTCAGCTTCAAAGATGCTCAATCCTAAGATCACTTCTTCAAAAACCAAAGCTCCTTTTAGCTGATGAGCCAACATCTGCACTTGATAATGTAGTGGCTTTGGAGGTGATGAAGATACTTATATCTTTGCTTGATGAAGTAGGGATACTGCTAATCACCCACGATGAGGATTTGGCAAAGTGGGCTAGTGATAAGATCATTCGCTTAGACGAACGATCTTCGCTCCAAG
>CAZYJF010000286.1:0-1849 GCA_964647715.1 uncultured Sulfurospirillum sp.
AGATGAGATTCTCTCTTATGATGATTTGGGGAATTTAGTTTCAAGACACCAAAGAGAGATTTACACTGGCAATAGTTATGATGATGGTGGTATGATTTGTAGAGTAGTTGAGAATTTAGCTACTTTTGATACAGCAACTATCACAAATATTCAAATACCTAGATATCAGTATATAAATGTCCTACACACTAGTTGCAGTGGTCAAGGAAGAGATATAGACCACTACTATGCAAATGGGTGGGGAGAGATTTTAAAAGTTGAAGATGGAAGATATTATATTAGTGATAAAAACTCTTTCGTTTTTAATCACTAAGAACTTCCACACTGACACTACCCGACCACTCATCTGTTTGGATCGGGTAGGTGCCACTCTCTAGTGGTACTTCAAACTCTACACTTCCAAGCGACTCGTGACTTCCATGTCCTGTGATTTCATGGACTCCATAAAATGGTTCTCGGTCTAACTCATATGGTGTGATCTTAAGTTTCAAACTTTTTTCATCTTCCAAGACGATGCTATCAAAGATCTTCAATCCCAACTCTTTTGATTGGTTCTTTCTTTTGTATTTGAAAAGTTTTAGGTAGTGAGATTTTAGGACTCTTTCATCTATTGGGTAATTGAAGTTAAATTTTTGCATCGCTTTTGGAGAATAGACATAAGTTTCAAAAACTACTTCTGCTGGTAAAATAGACCCATAAAAAAGTCTATCTTCATGTAGATCACTCAAACTTGCTTCATCAAGGGTGATCTTCACTCTCTTTCTTGAGTTTAAAAATATTGCTGCATATGCCCAAGGAGCGGTTATTTTGCTCAGTGACATATGTGTTTGGTAATAGTATGTATGAGGATAGTTATCATCATCTCTAAAATATGTATCTCTTACAGCTTGAACACCGTCATTTGCCTTACCTGTTAAAAGGGTAATAATTTGATTATTTAAATGATCATCGGTTGAACTCTCAAAGGCTTTGTCGATATCACTCATGTAAGGGCTTTGAGTACTTCTTAAAGTTCCAAACTCTCTTTCTATCCAATCATAAGTCATCTGTTTTACTTCTGGAGCTTTTTGCTTTGCAAGAGATACTAGATCCTTGTCACTTGCACCGATGTTTCCACTTACAACACCCTCAAAAGATATCCATTTTTTTATAGTTTTCTTTGATGCTAAGTCTTCAAGATCCTTTTCGATAATGTATCTTGCGATGAGTGATCCCATACTTACACTTACGATATTTAGATTTGTTGAGTTGGTCTCTTCTAGCATATGTTTAGCATACTTTGCCATGATAAAAGAGTATCTTGGTATGCCCACTTCCATACTCTCATACTCTTCAAGGTCTTTTTCATTCCAATACGAAGGAGCTTGGTTTCCATAATAGGTCGCTATCGCTATGATATTTGCATCGCCCTCTTTTTTGTAGTTGCTTGTTGTGTAGAAATTACCAAATTTTCTAATTTTCTCCACCTCACTATCATAACTATCCTCTCCAAAGACACCATTCCATTTATATCCCTTTTGATCATATCCATGAATGTATAGGGTTAAAGTTCTATTATAGACTTTCTTTTCAGCTCTACGACGAGCTTCCTCTTCTGCTTTTTGTTTAGCCAATCTCTCAGCTTCTACTTTTTTTCTAGCATCTTCTTCAGCTTTTATTTTTGCCTCTTCTTCAGCTCTTCTCTTGGCTTCTTCCTCTGCCTTTTTTCTGGTCTCTTCTTCCACCTTAAGCTTAGCTAATCTTTGAGCTTCAGCCTTTTTACTAGAATCTTCTTCCATCTTAAGTTTAGCAAGTCTGGCTTCTTCTGCTGTTTTTTTAGCTTCCTCTTCAGCCTTAAGCTTGGCTAACC
>CAZYJF010000287.1:0-1843 GCA_964647715.1 uncultured Sulfurospirillum sp.
TATATTCTTATCAATAGTAGTTTAAATAGGGGTGATATTTTTTTATTTTTGAAATTATTTAAATCTAGTCATAGAGGTCAGTAATCACATAATATTAATAAAATACATATCAAATTGATGTTAAAATTAGATAAAATTATTTATATATAAAAATCTTAATAACTTATTGGTGGTAAAATTCCGTGGCTTCAAAATATCTTTTATCCTATACAACACTATCTTTACAAGCTTATGAAGCTGAAACAATTGCTACTCTTTATCGAGAGACTCTTGATTGGAAGAGTGTTGCGAGAAGTGTTGTTGATGATAATGCTCTACAAAAAGGAACAATATCTACAAGAAAAAGAGAGTTTATTGAGTTCAAGAAAAGACTTTTATCATTAACAGCAGAACAACTTGCATATTATGAATATGCAACAAGTAGTGATATTAAAAACTTGACAATGCTTAGTTGTTTCAAACTTTATAGTTTTATATCTGATTTTGCAACAGAGATTATGAGAAACAAACTACTCCTTTTTGACTTTCAACTTCTCAATAGTGATTACGAAGCTTTTTATGATAGTAAGAGAGTCGCTTATGATAACCTCAATACTATTTCAGAAAGAACTAGGTACAAACTAAAACAGGTGATGTTTAAGATGTTTGAACAGGCAGGTTTTATAGATAGTGTTAAAAATAAAAATATTCAAAAGCCCTATCTTAGTGTTGAGCTAATAAAACTAATCGTTCAAGATGACCCTAAATATCTTAGTTGCTTTCTTTACAGCGATAATGAGATAAATGAACAAATAAAGAGATATAGATGAAAATAGAATCATTAGAATTAAAATATGATAAGCTTTTCAATAATCTAAAAAAAAAGAGCTTTTTATCTATGAGTGCATTAGGTGGAGAGATACCTTTTTATATAGTGCCTTATAATCCAGAACAAGAGAACGATGTAGTTGCTAAGACTAAACAACTCAAAGATAGATTGTCTCGTGAGGGAATAACTGTTTATGAAATAAACTTATTTGATTTATCTCTTAATATACTTGAAAGCAGAGGGATACTTGAGAAGATTATAGAGAAAGAAAAAACTCTATCAAAATCTAAACTGTTCCAGACACTTCAAGGTGTTCTTGATAGTGAAACCAAGCTAATCCCTCGTATTGCAGAGCTAACAAAAGAGAACCCCTCATCAATGTTGTTTTTAACAGGGGTTACACAGGTATTTCCATTTATTCGTTCTCATACAATATTAAATAATCTTCAAAACTACATCAAAGATAGACCAACCATTATGTTCTTTGGTGGAAGCTATGGTACTGATTTATCTCTATTTGGCAGACTAAAAGATGATAACTATTACCGTGCTTTTAATTTAGATACTCTAAACCTATAAGCAATAATAAAAAAGGAAAAGTAAGTGATTGAAAAACTATTCAAAAAAGATATACATAGAAATATTGAAGGTGTTGTAAAAGCAGATAACATAACAGATGAAGCTGTATTTAATGAAGTTGATGAATATGTAATCACCAATGACTTAAACAAAAAGTTAGATGATTTTTTTGGAGAATACTCTACAACTATTGGTAAGAACACTCAAAATATTGGTGTATGGATTTCAGGACATTTTGGTTCTGGTAAGTCTCACTTACTTAAAATACTCTCCTATGTTCTTACAAACAGACGAGAGCATTCAGACCTAATTGGAGAGTTATTTCTTGAAAAGATTGATACGGATGATTTTGAGTTAAAAGCAAATATAGAAAAAGCTCTATCTGCACCATCTGAAACTATTCTATTTAACATTGACCAAAAATCAGATATTGGAAGTAAAAGCCAAGATGATGCT
>CAZYJF010000288.1:0-1831 GCA_964647715.1 uncultured Sulfurospirillum sp.
GATAAAAGAATCGTCAAACTCATCTCTGTTTTTCTCTCAAACGGAATGCTTCGTGGAAAAAAGTGGATAGATAAAAAAGCAGGAGTTTATCAAGGAGATAACCTCTCACCACTGCTCTCAAACATCTACTTGGATGACTTTGATAAGTATCTGGAATCCAAACATATCTCTTTTGTTCGATATGCTGATGATATGCTCTTTTTTGCCAAACACAAACGAGACGCAAGTAAGATACTAGATCTAGCAGAGGGCTATCTAAACTCCATCAAGCTCTCATTTGGAAAAGATAAGAGTTATATATCATCCAAAAAAGATGGCTTTGAGTTCTTGGGTATCTATTTCAAAGATGACTATATTCGTATGGATAACGAAAAACTGATGAAAAAGATATCCAAGCTTTCCAAGAAGACAAAAAAAGCAGATCTCATAAGAAGCATAGAGATAATCAACGAACATATAGACGGAGTAGCAAGATACTATGCCAAAATACTTAACGATCACACTCAGTTTCACCTTTTAGAAGAGCATATAGATCGTATCCTAATAGAGAAGATCAAAGAGGCAAAAAAGCATAAAACTATCAACAAAAAATCTCTCTTCAAACAGTATCTATTTCAGCTAAAAAGCTACGACCCCATCACAAAACAGCAACAAGAAGAGCATATCAATCATCTAATCGCCAAAGCCTATGAGATGCTTTCACTTGAAGATCCACTCAAATCTGCCAAAAAAGAGATATCCAAAAGTAAAACAAGCTTCTTAAAAGATCAGATAAAAAGCACAGAATTGATATTGAGTAGATTTGGATTATATATCGGTATGACCAAAGGCAAAGTAGTCGTAAAAGAGTATGGCAAAATCATCAAAAAACTACCTATCAATCAGCTTACAAGAGTTATCATTATGAACAAAGGTGTTACCATATCGGCATCACTTATATATGAGTGCTCAAAAAGAAAGGTAGATATAGACTTTATAAACCACCATGAACCCTTTGCCATGATCACTTATCAAAAGAGTATCAACAACGAAACCCATCTAAAACAACTAGAGATCAAAAACTCACAAAAAGGGCTAAAGATAGCTACTGCCATCATCAAAAGCAAAGCCAAAAATCAGATCAATCTCATCAAATATTATGCAAGATACAGAGAAGACACAGATCCAAAAGAGTTTTCTATCTTGAAAGAGAAGATAACACAGATGGAGCAGATATATACCAAACTATCAACTGCAAAGAATATCGATACACTCATGGGCTTTGAAGGTAGAACAGCTACTTTGTACTGGTCTGCTTATGGTGTATTGTTGGATGATCCTTCATTTTCAAGACTTACACAAAATGCCCCAGATACGATAAATCAGGCACTAAATTATGGATATGCTTTCTTATACAATCGAGTTCAATCTGCTCTAATCAAAAACGGTATAAATCTCTATATGTCCTTTCTCCATGCATCTCAACCAAACAAACCAACTCTTGTATATGATATGGTAGAAGAGTTTAGACAACCTGTAGTAGATAGAGAGATACTCTCTATCATCGCAAAAGGGACAAAACTCACCTCTTCAAAAGGAAAACTAACCCAAAAAAGCATCAAAATCATCTCTCAAAATATCCAAGAGCGATTGGTCACTCCCACCAAATGGAAAAAAGGCAAATATCAGATAAACAATATCATAGATGCTCAAGCTCAACTTCTTGCACAAGTCATCAAGAACGAGGATAAGAAATACAAAGGCTTTGTAGCAAGGTATTAGTATAGAAATCGATTTGCAAACTTTTTATCTAAGCTATGATTAAGCAAAAATACCTACAAAGCCCTAAAAT
>CAZYJF010000289.1:0-1799 GCA_964647715.1 uncultured Sulfurospirillum sp.
GCTTTTTATCACCACCTCCACCACCTTTTTTATTAAAATAATCATTTAAATCTGCTGGCATTTTCCCTCTCCTAATTTATATAAGTTAAATATTTGACATATTTGTCATTTTTCCCTGCAACTACATCAAAATATGCATTTTGCAAAGCCTCAGTAATCTTACCTCTAGATCCCGCTCCAATCACCCTAGCATCCACTTCACGAATTGGTGTAACTTCTGCTGCTGTTCCAGTTAAAAAAGCTTCATCTGCTATATATATCTCCTCTCTAGTGATTCTTCTTCTTATAACCTCTATACCCATATCTTTTGCAAGATCGATAATAGTCGCTTGAGTTATAGACTCTAAAGAGTTATCATTTGGAGGGGAGATAAGTTTTCCATCTCGAACCATAAAAAAACAAGCCCCACTAGCTTCTGCTACATAACCTTGGTCATCCAAAAGAAGTGCTTCATCATATCCACACTCTATCGCTTCAAACTTTGCCATTTGGCTGTTTAAGTAGTTTGCCACAGCCTTAGCCTTACCCATACCTGAAGTGTTTGGAGTCCTAGTCATTGATGCTATCTTTAACCTGATACCATTTTTTAGACCCTCTTCACCTAGATATGCACCCCACTCCCAAGATGAGATACTCACATGAACTGGTGCTTCTTTGTGATACAATCCCATTACACCATATCCTAGATAGACCAAAGGTCGTATATATGCCCCATCAAACAATTCATTCTCTTGCAAGAGCTTGATTTGAGCTTGATTTAACTCCTCAACTGTGTAAGGGACATTTAAAAGTGTCATCTTTGATGAGTTTAGCAATCTTTGTGTATGCTCATTTAGTTTAAAAATAGCACATCTTCCATCATGAGTCTTATAAGCTTTTGTTCCCTCTATTGCTCCATTCCCATAGTGAAGAGTGTGTGTGAGTACATGAACTTTGGCATCATCCCAAGGGATTAATTCACCATCCATCCATATATACTTTGCTTTTTCCATTACTGTCAATTCCTCAATTTAAAATTTCAGGTATTATAGCTAAATTATTTGAGGATTTCTTACTGATCCAAGAGATCTAAATTTTGGGCACACAACTGCACCCATGCACTATCTTCAACAATCTCTCCACATTTAGAATAAAACTCTTTTGCTTCTTTTATTTTATTTAACTTCTCACTCAAATATCCACCTAGATAGAGTACATGAGCCCTTTGTGTATCATTTAGTTTTTGATAGAGTAGATCTATGACTACTTGAAGTGCTTTATCATACTTTTTATCTTTTTTTAGTGCCTCTACATAGTCTATCTCTACCACAGGAGAAAATGTGTTGATCTTATATTTTTTCTGCATATCTATCATCTTTTTCGCATAAAACTCGATCATCTTCGTATCATTCTTCTTTTTGGCAACTGCTAGTGCTAGATCATAAACATCAAGCAATCTCACATCATCTTTTAATCTTTTTTCACATTTTACTACTTCATTTAAAAGCAAGTCTTCTAAACCTTCTAGATGATAATATGCTCTCACACTATCCAAACACAAATCATCATACTTTGAAATATCTGTTACTTTAGACAATTCATTTAAATCATTTACTGCTAATAAAAAGGCTTTATAATTATCTAGTTCCTTATAGAGTTTGGCAATCTCATACAGATATTTTGCTTTAACAGCTAGATCATCACTTTTCTTTTCTAACTCTTTGGCAATTTGCAGAGCATTTTGATACTTTTTAGCCTTTTTATAACAGATATATAGTTTTGGCTTTAACTTTATGGGAGTACTAAGATTATAATCTCTC
>CAZYJF010000290.1:0-1794 GCA_964647715.1 uncultured Sulfurospirillum sp.
TTGTGGCAAGGTAGCTCAGCTGGTTTAGAGCGCTGGTCTCATAAGCCGGAGGTCGTGGGTTCAAGTCCCACTCTTGTCACCACTAAATTCCACAAATTTGAATCTTTCTTTATATGTCTTTCAATGTGAATTTTTTATAACTTTTATTTTCATCTCAAAAATTTCAAATGCTTTTTCTTCTCCCTCTTTTTCAGACCAAGACTTTATATCTTCAAAATCAAACTCATTTTTCATAGCTACCCATACAGCTTGTTCTAAACTTTGTAAATCATCCCAATAATAGTACGCCGCTAGTCTGTCCTTGATGCAGTCTGTAGGTGTTAAGAGTCTTAAAATTCCTACTTCACTTTTTTGTGTAGCGATGTTAGTTACAGGAGCATTTCCTATGCCCAAAGGACCTTTTGGAAACTCTATAAATAGTGGTGTATCAGGGTGAATAAAATAGCGGTTGTATTCACTAAATCCTAGTCTTATCATGATAGGTTTTATTCTCTTTTGACCACTATTGTATCTGTCTATAAGATCGATGTCATCCGTTGTATATTTGCCATCACTGTATATCTCTACACATGAACCACCTGAAAGTACTGTTTTTATACCTTCTTTTTCTAAACTATCACAGACAAATGCTCCCAATTCTAGCATGCTCATTTCTTTGATTGACTTCATAGTGGTTTACCTGTGCGACGGGGTCGTTTTCGTATCATGATAAGTCTCTCTAACTCTTCTGGTGGATAGTATGTTCTGGCTTTAAGGAGTAGGGCTTGGAGTTCTTGTAAAAAAGCGTATCGAGGATTGAACATAAACACTCTTGCTCTTCCTACCTTTTTGCTGACAAATATACCAGCTAACTCTAACCGATCTAGTTGCTTTTGTATAGGATCTAGGCTAGTATCAAAAAAGTCAGCTATCTCTCTTGCATAACCTTCTTTGTTGGCTAGTATAAACTGTAGTGTGCGTTCTCTATTTTTAGAACCAAATAGTCCTTCTAACATTATCTTATCTCCATAAACCTATAAAATAGTTTTTATAACCTATATTATAGGTTTATTAGAAGTTTTTGTCAAGGAGATAGAATCGCTGGTCTCATAAGCCGGAGGTCGGGGGTCAAGACCCCATCTTGTCACTACTATCTAACTAAAATCAAAACTAAAAATATTCCCATAATAGTCGATAATTAACATATGTATATTTATTGTCTATGGGAGACTATATGAGCTATATCGATTGTAATGTCGTAAATATAGTAAATGATATAGTATTTTTGGACATAGAAGCTACTGATAAAGGAGAGGTAAAAGAACTTGGTTTGCTTCTTGGTGACAAAGAGCTAAAAACAACTTCAATATCAAAAATAAATTCTTTTCTAAATAGATCTTCTTGTAAATTTATCTGTGGACACAATTTTATTGATTTTGATAGAGAAATTTTAATCTCTACTTCGATAGATGGAAGTTTAGCTGATTTTGATATTATAGACACATTACCTCTAAGTTTACTTTTTTTTAATGAAAAGACACACCATAATCTACCAAAAAATTATAAGAGCGAAGATAATTTTAAAAATGATCCCGTAGAAGACTCTAAGATCACTAAAAAACTACTAATCAAGATAATAGAAAAATTCTTATTATTAGAACATATTAAACAAAATATCTTCTTTTCATTATTAAAAGATCAAGACAAATTTCGTGGATTTTTTAAGTTTTTAGAGACTTTTCATCAGTTTGAAATGCTAGATTATGATACTCTTAATGAACTTATAGTGTCACGATATCATCAAGTGCTAATATA
>CAZYJF010000291.1:0-1775 GCA_964647715.1 uncultured Sulfurospirillum sp.
CTTCATGGTTGGCACCAATTTTTACTAACTGATTTGAGCCTAGATTATATCCCCAGATAAAGTTATCTTTGATATTGTAACCAATGCTATTTACTCCGTTTACTCTACTAAGGACATCATGATTTTGTAACTCTCCATCTGAGAGTTTTATAGTGTCAAATTCGCTGGCACCATCTACCGGACGACCCGCTGTATTAAAACTGATAAATGATTTACTCTCACAGCTAAACGGGGTGGGAGTTGCACTCAAAAGCATCGGTACTAGCATCACAATACTAAGCAGATGATATATCTTTTTCATCATATTTCCTCATTAAATAATATTTTTACTAGGTATAAACATCGGCTAAATCTTGCAAATCTTTAATGAAAAAGAATACTTTTCAGCTCCTCCTTCCAAATATATGCTCTTTCTTCCCTATCTCTTTTTAAAGCGCCCTGAATTAAAATCTGATACTTTTTGATGATCTCTTCTTTGACACCTTTGACTTCAATATGTTTATTTAGTGCATAAATCCTCTGCACATCCATCGAGTGATATTTGATGGAGAGTTGATCTTTATGACCGGCATATTTGGTGACAAGCTCTTTTTCTATGAGTCCTAGCTCATAGTTTTTGAGCACCCTAAGCCAGAGATCAAAATCCTCACAAACACTCAAACTCTCATCAAAACAGCCAACCCTTTCTAAAACCTCCCTTGATATCATCACAGATGAGGGGGCAATCTTACAAAAGCTGATATTTTCATCAAAACACCACCCTTATGGCTTTTTGTGATGTTTTTTTTGTTTTACGGTTTTGCCGTTTTTAACCCACTTCTCAAGAGTATGGGAAAATAAAATTTGGGGATTTTTTTGATGGAAGGAGTATTGAAGTTCTAACTTTCTTTCATGCCACTCATCATCACTGTCCAAAAATGTGATCCACTTGGCTTTTGAGTGAGTGATGCCTAGATTTCTTGCATGGCTTACGCCTTTGTTTTTTGTGGTAATAATATCGATACTATTGGAGTATTTTTGTAAGACTTTTGGGGTCAAATCACTTGAGCCATCATCAACGACGATGATCTGTGATGCGGGTAGAGTCTGCTTTAAAACAGACTCTATCGATCTTCTTATAAACTCTTCCCTGTTATAAACAGGGATGATGACACAAATCACGGATTTATTTTTACAACTATCTCACCATTTTGCTCATCAAATAAAACTCTATCACCCTCTTTAACTTCATCCCTTAGGATAAGTTCAGCTAGGCGATCTTCAACTTCCTCATATAGTGCTCTTTTTAGAGGTCTAGCACCATAAACTGGGTCAAATCCCTCTTTTGCTATATGCTCTTTAGCTTTTTGAGTGATATCTATATCGATCTCTCTCTCAACCAACTTCTTCTTAATAGAGTTGAATAGAATATCAACTATCTTAGTAATTTGCTCCAATCCTAGAGGATTAAAGATCACGATATCATCAAGCCTGTTTAAAAACTCCGGTTTAAAGTGAAGTTTTAGCTCATCATTAACAGCTTTTCTTCTATCTTCAGGGTCTTTGAACTCCATTATTTTATCACTTGCTATATTGGAAGTGAGGATGATAATGGTATTTTTAAAATCAACTGTAACACCCTTGTTATCTGTCAATCTTCCATCATCTAGCACTTGTAGCAAGATATTAAATACATCTGGATGAGCTTTTTCAATCTCATCAAACAAGAGCACACTATATGGATGTCTTCTTACAGCTTCAGTTAACTGTCCACCCTCATCATATCCTACATATCC
>CAZYJF010000292.1:0-1750 GCA_964647715.1 uncultured Sulfurospirillum sp.
GGTTTACAAAAAAGATGTGGTTGAAGCAATCCTCCAGCTACATCATCAAGAGTAATAAGCAGATGATGGATAGTGATGGTAGCATATAGATTTGGATAGGAGTCAAGCAAACTTACACTCTTTTTGGTAGTGATATGCTCCATGACAATAGTAAGTTCAGGAAAGTTTGAAGCTAGTGACTCATAAACTGAAGCAAACTCAGCCTCTCTATCCATCACAAAACCATTACTCTCACCATGCACTAGAAGAGGGATACCAAGATCACTCATTGCTTCAAGAGTAGGTTTTAGTATCTCTATATCAAAACCGCTCACTCCCCCTTCAGAATTTGTAGTGATACCAGCAGGATATAGCTTGATAGCATGAATATGTTCTTTTGCGTCTTTTAAAAAATCATAATCGTAACTATCTTTAAAAAATAGAGTCATCAACGGATCAAAGATTTCATCACTTATGGCATTTTGAACCCTCTCCTTATAACTTAACAGTGAGTCAAGAGAAGTTACAGGTGGAACTAGGTTTGGCATAACAATTGCACCGCTAAAACTCTTTGCACTCAAAGGTGCTACAATTTTGAGCATATCATTATCTCGTAAATGAAGGTGCATATCAAGTGGACTATTTAAAGTAATTTGCATGATTTTCCTTTTAAAACATTAATATATAGTATAATTAAAAAAAGATAAATTTGCATTATTTTCGAAAAGAGAGTATAATTCGGACAAAGATTATCCTATTAGGAGAAGTTAAGAATGGATGAAGAGAAGAAAATAGATGAAATTGTAAGTAAAGAGTATGAGCTTGGATTTAGTGTAGATGTAGAGATGGATACTGCACCACCGGGATTGAATGAGGAGATCATTCGGTTTATTTCAGCAAAAAAAGATGAGCCTGAATGGATGACAAAGATAAGACTAGATGCTTACAAAGTCTGGCAAAAGATGGAAGAGCCTCACTGGGGTAAGCTAGAATATGAGCCAATAGATTACCAAAGCATATCATACTTTTCAGCTCCTAAGAAACCTCTAGGAAGCCTCGATGAAGTAGATCCAAATATCTTAGAAGCATATGAAAAACTAGGAATCTCTTTAGATGAACAAAAGGCACTCGCAGGTGTGGCAGTTGATGCCGTATTTGATTCAGTATCGGTTAAAACCACATTTGCTGATGATCTAAAAAAGGTTGGCATTATATTCTGCTCTATTTCAGAGGCGATTAGAGATTATCCTGATCTAATTAAAAAGTATCTCTTTTCAGTAGTTCCTGTAAATGATAACTTTTTTGCGGCTTTAAATGCCGCTGTGTTTACAGATGGAACATTCGTATATATCCCAAAGGGTACAAAATGTCCTATGGAGCTATCAACATACTTTCGTATCAATGCACTAAATACTGGGCAGTTTGAGAGGACTCTTATCATCGCTGATGAGGGTAGCTTTGTCTCATATAACGAAGGGTGTTCTGCACCAAGTAGAGATGAGAACCAACTTCACGCCGCAGTTGTAGAACTGATCGCTCATAAAAATGCCAGTATCAAATACTCCACCATCCAAAACTGGTATCCAGGAGATGATGAGGGCAAAGGTGGTATTTATAATTTTGTTACAAAAAGAGGACTGTGCGAGGGAGAATACTCCAAGATCTCATGGACACAAGTAGAAACAGGATCAGCCATCACATGGAAATACCCAAGCTGTGTCTTAAAAGGGGATAATTCAATAGGTGAGTTCTACTCAGTTGCAGTTACGAG
>CAZYJF010000293.1:0-1749 GCA_964647715.1 uncultured Sulfurospirillum sp.
TAAACCTTAATCTACCTAAACACATAGCAGCTCATGGATGGTGGACAAGAAACGGCGAAAAGATGAGTAAATCAAAAGGCAATGTAGTAGATCCCAAAGAGGTAGCAGATGCTTATGGACTGGAGAGTTTTCGATACTTTATGCTTAGAGAAGTTCCTTTTGGTCAAGATGGTGATTTTTCACAAAAGGCACTCATAGACAGGATAAACTCTGATCTAGGTAATGATCTAGGTAATTTACTAAATAGAATCATAGGAATGAGTGGAAAATATAGTGAGTATCATATAGATAGTAAAGATCTCTTAAAATTTCATCAAAAAGAGATAGACGATGCTTGGAAAATCTTAGAGAATATAGAGGATTATATCTACTCTATGCAACTAAACAGATACTTAGAGGAGCTTTGGAAAGTTTTAACAATAGCAAATCAATCGATTGCAATTTATGAGCCTTGGAAATTGATGAAAGAGGGAAAAACACAAGAGGCTATGGCGTTAGTAGCACTTGTAGCAAATCTTTTAGCAAAGGTAGCTATTATGCTTCATCCTGTAATGCCAAAAACTACTCAAAAAATCGCCAATTCCTTGGGTTTTGAGATAAATAGTGAAAGTTACCAAAGACTCTACAAAGAAAATCAGCTTTTAGAAGCATTTACTATCAAAAAAATAGATGCCCTATTTCCTAGAATAGAAAAAGAGTTATTAGAGGTAAAAGAGACTAAAGATAGCAAAGAAACAGCCTCCAAAAAAGAGTCTAAAGATGGGATAATCACAATAGATCAATTTTTTGAGACAAAACTAAAAGTAGGTACAGTTTTAGAAGCAAAAGAGGTTAAAAAGAGTGATAGATTACTCCAGCTAAAAGTTGATTTAGGTGAGGAAAATCCAAGACAAATCATAGCAGGGATAAAAGAGTTCTATTTACCATCAGATCTAATAGATACTCAAGTATGTGTTGTGTCAAATTTAAAACCAGCAAAGATCATGGGTATGCTTAGTGAAGGGATGTTGCTTGCTGCCAAAGATAATGAAGGACTGACTTTGATTAGACCTGAAGCTAAAAAGAGGAGTGGTACTCCTATCGGATGAGTTTAGACAACTTCATTCAAATTATCAATGGCAAACTTCTAAACAAACCAGATATTAGCAGTTTCAACCAGATAGAAAACCAAGTATCAAAGATCACAACTGGTGATCTTTTTATAGCTAGCAATGAAGATGAGATCAAAGAGGCTGTAAAAAAAGGTGCTTATGTAATCATCAGTGATTTTGAACCTACAATCATTGATGATGAGATTGCTTGGATATTGGTAGATGATACTAAAAATGTTTTAAAAAGAGTGCTTAGATATAGACTCTTAAGAAGTGATCTTGACTTTTATTATCTTCAAGATATTGAATATGAGATAGCCTATAAAAGTGCAAACTGCGATAGTATACTGTTCTTGGGTGAAGATATGTTTTCAAACTATAAAAGAATAGTAAATAACCAAAAAAATTTAAAATTTATCATCTCTTATGATAAAAAACTTCTGCAAGATATATATCCTGATTTTTATGCACTTGAAGAATCAAAGCTTGATATTAGAGTAATCTCAAAGACACTATTTACTATCTCTATCATATATAATGATCATTTTTATGAAAATATACGACTAAGTTCTTTATTTATAGAGCAGTTAAACAGTGTAGTAAAGTTTTTTGATAATTTAGGCATAAAGTATGATCTTAAGAAAATTTCACCTATAAA
>CAZYJF010000294.1:0-1741 GCA_964647715.1 uncultured Sulfurospirillum sp.
TGATCACATCATCACTGCTTAGTGATTTGGCTTCGGCTTTGTAGTTTAGGATGATTCTGTGTCTAAGTACATCCGGTACTACTTCTGCCACTTCAACAGGGGTTACAAAATCCTTACCCTTGATAAGAGCCTTTGCTTTGACTGCTTTGTAGATGTTGATAGATGCCCTTGGACTAGCACCATACTCGATGACATCACTAAGCTCATCAATGCCGTATCGTTTTGGGTCTCTTGTGGCAAAGACAATCTCTAGGATATATTTGACAATTGCATCGTCTATATGGACATTTTTAGCTTCCTCTTTGAGCCTTGCTAGATCATCTTTAGTCGCTACTTGATTGATTTTTTCAAACTTCTCATTTGCCACTCTTTTTACAATCTCAAACTCTTCGTCTATGGTGTTGTAATCAACTAAGACATTTAACATAAATCTATCTAGTTGAGCTTCTGGCAGTTTGTATGCACCCTCTTGTTCGACTGGGTTTTGGGTAGCAAGAACCAAAAAAGGATCTTCTAGTTTGAAGGTCTTTTCCCCTATGGTTATCTGTCTTTCTTGCATCACTTCCAAAAGTGCCGCTTGGACTTTGGCTGGAGCTCTGTTGATCTCATCGGCTAAGAGTAGATTGGTAAATGCCGGACCTTTTCTGACACGAAACTCTCCTGTCTTTTGATCGTAAATCTCAGTTCCTGTGATATCGGCAGGAAGAAGATCAGGTGTGAATTGAATCCTCTTAAAATCTAGTCCCAAGCTTTTTGCCAAAGCATTGATTGCAGTAGTTTTGGCGAGACCTGGGACTCCTTCTACGAGTATATGACCATCACTAAGAAGTCCGATTAATAGTGCATCGATTAGCTTTTCGTGTCCTACGATGACCTTGTGGACTTCTCTTTTGATATCTTCTATGATATTTGACATAGTTTATTCCTTCTGGCTAAAGTTTTTTGATGAATGTATTATAAGGGATGAAGTGCTAGTTTATTAAACAGAAAATTAATAGATGGTTAATAGTGTGAGTGATATGATGGGGTATTTGTTTGAAAGGTCTGTTTGTGCTTGAAATTATACTAAAATCCTTTAAAGATCTCTTTGATAAAAGGATATTTTTTACTTCACTCTTGCCTATCATTCTAGCTGCACTCTTTTGGGGTGTAGTATTTTTTATCTTCATCGAGCCAATCAGCCACTTTGTTGCATATCTAGCTTCATATATTCCATTTATCGGAGATAGTAGTTGGCTTCAAAATGGCATCAAAAGTGTTGGTGGAATTTTGGTCTATTATGAGCTTGTGATTATCAGCTCCGTGATGATAGTGGGGATCATCTCCGATAAGATTGTAGATCGTATCAACGATAAGTACTACCATAACGAAAAGAGGGGTTTTGGTAGTGTGAGTGGCAGTGTGATGGTGGCTTTGAGACAAAACCTCGTCTTTATAATACTCTTTGTGCTTTTGGCTTGGACACTCTTTATACCTGCTGTGAATGTGCTTGTTCATATATTTTTGTGGTCAGTGCTGATAAAAAAGCCAAACTTCTACGACTCTCTTGCTATGTATGCTACGAAAAAGGAGTATAAAACACTCCAAAAAAAGGAGAAGCTAAAGACGACTCTTTTGTCGATGATAGGTGCATCGTTGTTTTTGATTCCGATTGTGGGAGTCTTTATATATGTGGTTCAACTGCTTATATTTTCGCACTTTAATTTGGGAAGGTTGAAGCTTTTAAGAGAGAAAAATGGTT
>CAZYJF010000295.1:0-1718 GCA_964647715.1 uncultured Sulfurospirillum sp.
TTTGAGCAGTTTGTTATGATAGTGTTTAATCCGTAAGTGTGATGATAACTTCTTACTATCATATCTGAACTAGCTTTGCTTGCACTATATGGAGAGTTTGGAGCATAAGGGGTGTTTTCGCTAAAGAGTTCATTTGGATCGTCACTTAGTGTCCCATAAACTTCATCGGTTGAGATGTGATGAAATCTACAATCTTGATACTCATCTTTATAGACAAACGGCTTTTGCATCCAGTAGTTTTTGGCTACATCGATAAGTGTGTAAGTTCCATTGACATTTGTCTCTATGAAGACTCCAGGGTTTTTGATAGAGTTATCGACATGGCTCTCAGCGGCAAAGTGGATAACACCTTTGATATCATACTTATCAAATATCTCTTGCACCAACTCTCTATCGCAGATGTCTCCTTGAATAAAAGTGTATCTTGGATCATCTTCGCACTCTTTTAAATTCTCTTTATCACCGGCATAGGTTAGCAAATCCAAATTTACTAAGTGATAATCTGGATACTTTTCCAAGAAATATGGCACAAAGTTACTTCCTATAAACCCTGCACATCCTGTTAGTAGTATATGTTTCATCTTCTTTCTCCCATCACTCTCAAACACTCATCCAAACTATCTTTCCAGTATGGTATATCTAGTTCAAACTCATCTTTGATCTTTTGCTTGTTTAATAGACTAAAATGTGGTCTACTTGCAGGGGTTGGATAATCTTTGGTAGCGATTGGGTCAATCTTACAACCCAGTTTTGCCATCCTCATAATCTCCTTTGCAAAATCATACCAACTAAGCACTCCCTCGTTTGAGTAGTGATAGATAGATGGTTTATCACTATTTATCAAAGGTAAAATCTCCAAGATAGCTTTTGCCAAATCTCTTGCATATGTAGGTGTTCCTACTTGATCGTTTATGACTGTAAGTTTTTCTTTTGTATGTCCAAGATTTAACATGGTCTTTACAAAATTGTTTCCAAAACTGCTATATACCCATGAGGTTCTTATGATGATACTGTTTTTAGGCTCGATTTTTAAGATCGCCTCTTCACCTTTTAGTTTGCTCTTCCCATAAACAGTTTGTGGGTTTGTTGGGTCATCTTCAGTGTATGGTTTGTAGTTTTTACCATCAAACACATAATCGGTTGAGATATGAACAAGCTTTAAATCTCTCTCTTTAGCAATCTCTGCTAGATTTAAAACAGCTTTATGATTAACAAGATTGGCCTCCTCTTCTTCACTCTCTGCCTGATCTACTTTTGTGTAAGCTGCAGTATTTATGATAGTATCAATGCCGTTTTTTTCTATAAAGTGGAGGAGTTCCTCTTTATTTGCGATATCCAAACTCTTTTTACTCTCAAAGAAAAATTGATTACTGTACTGACTAGAGATCTCTTTTATCTCAGAAGAGAGCTGACCGCCGGCTCCGGTTACTAAGATATTAGCCATATAGGTTATCCTCATAGCTAAAAACTTGAGCATCTTTAAGCAGAGGCTGAGTTGTATCTTTTTGTGAGAGTTGGAGTTTGTCTTTTTCTACCATCCAATCAATCCCAATGCTTTCATCATCATATGCAATTCCTCTATCACACTCTTTTGAGTAGTAGTTATCTACCTTGTAGGCAAAGATTGCCTCATCACTAAGTACCACAAATCCATGTGCAAAACCTCTTGGTATAAAGAGTTGTCTTTTATTCTCATCATTGAGTTCTACTGCTACATA
>CAZYJF010000296.1:0-1712 GCA_964647715.1 uncultured Sulfurospirillum sp.
TTAAAGCCTTCTCACAAGCTGAGAGTTCTACTACTAGAAAGTTTGGAGGTACAGGGCTAGGACTTACTATATCTTCAAGGTTGGTATCACTGCTTGGTGGAACTTTAAAGGTTGAATCAACTTTGGGAGAGGGAAGTACATTTAGTTTTGAGATTCCTGTAACTGTGGGAGAGTATAAAAAAGAGGTCGAAGTAAAAGAGATAGAGCTAAGTAAAATAAGAGGCAAAAAAGTATTGTTAGTTGAAGATAACAAAGCAAATCAAATGTTTATGTCTTTAATACTCAAAAAATTTGCTCTCTCTTATCGAATAGCAAATGATGGTCTAGAAGCTATCAAAGAGTTTGAAAATCATAAATTTGATTTAATTTTGATGGATGAAAATATGCCAAATCTAAATGGCATAGAAGCGACAAAGACTATCATCAACCTAGAAAAGAAAAAAGGTTTAGAACACACTCCAATCATCGCTCTAACTGCAAATGCTCTTAAGGGAGATAGGGAGAAGTTTATAGAAGCTGGTATGGATGAATATATCACTAAACCAGTATCAAAAGAGAAAATCGCAGAAATATTTGAGAAATTTTTGGTAGAGAAAGAGGCTGTATGTTAGATATTGAAGAGTTATCACAGAATTTAGGT
This sequence comes from uncultured Sulfurospirillum sp., assembly GCA_964647715.1. Lineage (GTDB taxonomy): Bacteria > Campylobacterota > Campylobacteria > Campylobacterales > QNZT01 > QNZU01. The sequence continues at coordinate 641 of CAZYJF010000296.1, forward strand.
TTTGAAGAAGAAGATGTCATGATGCTCATCGAGCTATATCTAGAAGGTCTTGAGGTTTCTATAGCCAATATAGAAGACTCTCTTGAGTTAAATGATATGCAAAAAATTAAAAAAGAGGCTCATGCTATAAAGGGTAGTTCAGCAAATTTACTACTTGCCGATATAGTTAAAGTAGCAAAACAAATTGAAGATGCAGCCAAAATGGGCAATAAGACTAAAATATACTTAAAATTAAAAGAGCTAGATGAGTATATTCAAGAGCTAGCATCCGTAGGATATGAACATGCATAATAAAAGTACTATATTAATTGTAGATGATGTCAATGTCAATAGAATGACTATAAAACTATCCCTAAGAGAGGATAACTATGAGTTTTTAGAAGCTTCAAACGGTAAAGAGGCAGTAGAGATTGCTCAAAAAAACAGACCTGATGTAATTTTGATGGATGCCATGATGCCCCAGATGGACGGTTTTGAAGCTACGAAGATATTAAGACAAATTGAAGCAACAAGAAGAATACCTATACTTATGATCACTGCTTTAGATAATATCGAAGATAAAATAAAGGCATTAGAAATTGGTGTGCATGACTTTATATCCAAACCATTTGATAAAACAGAATTAATTGCAAGATGTAAATCATATGTACAAATATCTCAATTAAATAAAAAATATTCTCTAGCTACAATCAATCCAATAACAGAACTTCCAAATAAATTGGCTCTTCAAAAAGTAATCAACTCTTCAAAAGATAGCCTTGAACTCTTTTTAATCAAGATTGATAATTTTGATGAGATAGAGGTTTTCTATGGAAATGCCAATATTATAGAGATGGAAAAGGAGTTTTCTAAACTTCTGCATGAATACTTTAAAGATCTTGGAAATGTAAAGATATTCCATACTTCTGGTGGTAAATATGCAATATTGCTTGAAAATGAGAAAAAGCTCACAGATGAAGAGGCTCAAAACTACATAATCAACTTCATTGACAAGATAAAAAATCAAGAGTTGGCAACTGCAAATCATAGATTTAATATTAGAATTACTTTAAGCTATAAAAATGGTTTAAAG
>CAZYJF010000297.1:0-1709 GCA_964647715.1 uncultured Sulfurospirillum sp.
AGAGACTACGAGGTAGAATATAGAGTCTTAAGTCTGGAAGATTTATAGTTTTTTATCCTGCGACCAACCCTGCAAGTCCCTCTAAAGAGAGCGAATTAATAACATCTTTTTTATCCGCCCATCCTCTTCTTGCCTGATTGACTCCATACTCCATATAACTCATAGAATCCACATCGTGAGTATCGCTTGAGATGACAAATTTAACACCGCTTTCGATTCCTCTTTTGATATGGATATCGTCTAGATCAAGCCTTGAGGGGTTTGAACTGATTTCAAGATATTTTCCCTCTTCCTTGGCGACTCTAAATACCTCATCAAGATCGATTTCACATGGCGGATACTCATTTATGATCCTACAAGTTGGATGCGATATGATCTTGATATATCGGTTTTTAAGGGCTTTAATCACCATTTTTGTCTGTTCATCTTTGTTTAAATCAAAGCGATCTCTAATCGAAGCGATACCAAAATCAAGTCTCTGTAAAATCTCTCTATCTACTCCGATACTCCCATCTTCAAGGATATCGATATCCATAGACTTAAAGATATGCAGATTTTCAAACTCACTGTTTAGATGATCTATCATATCAAACTGCTCAAAGGCTCTTTTTTTGTCGATTGCTATCATATAAGAGTGATCTGCGATGGCTATGTACTCATATCCTATCTCTATCGCTCTTTTTGCCAGCTCCTCTATGGAACTTGTGCCGTTGCCATAATTGCTGTGTAGATGAAGATCGCCCTTTATCTCATCTTTTTTGATTAGTTTTGGAAGAGTGTTGTTCTTTGCCGCTTCTATTTCACCTCTGTTTTCTCTAAGTTCAGGAGTGATCCAAGCAAGATCAAAAAGTCTATAAATCCCCTCTTCATTCTCACCGGCTAACTTTTCATCTCCTTTGAAGATACCATATTCATTGACTTTGAGTCCCTTGTCTTGAGCGATTTGTCTGATCTTGATCACATGATCTTTTGATCCTGTGAAGTAGTGAAGTGCTGAACCGTAGCTCTCCTTTTGGACTACTCTAAGATCGACTTGTAGATTGTTTTCTAGTACGATAGTAGCTCTTGTATCGCCTGAAAGCACAACCCTTTTAATCTTATCAAAATGACAAAAGTGTTCAATCACTTTGGCAGGTTCACTAGAACTGCAGACGATATCAAGATCACCGACACTCTCTTTACATCTTCTAAAACTCCCAGCAATCTCTACATCTTCCACTCCAGAAGCTTTTTGCAAATAGTCTTTTAGTTCATCTGCATAAGGTTTTGCTTCTGAGTATAGAAACCTCTTTCCAGACTGTTTTATCAGAGTCAAACCTTCCAAGATTTTCTGCTCTGTTTTTGGACCAAAACCTTTTAACTGACTGATCTTGTGACTCTTTGCCGCATCGATTAACTCTTGGACTGTTTGGATCTGTAAAGCATCATAGAGGCGTTTTATTTTCTTAGGACCTAGTCCTTCGATTGGAAGTAGAGCGATTAAAGATGGTGGAATCTTTTTCTTGAGTTTCTCTAGCTTTTCAAGTTTGCCAGTTTTGATAATCTGCTCTATCTTTGCTGCAATCTCCTTACCGATTGAGGGAAGCAAAGTCAAGTCTTTACCCTCTTTTATCATATCTTCAAGTTCCCTGCCAAGCGAAGATATGGTTCTAGCTGCATACCGATAGGCTCTTACTTTAAAAGGATTTTCTCCCTCGATCTCAAGCAGA
>CAZYJF010000298.1:0-1694 GCA_964647715.1 uncultured Sulfurospirillum sp.
ATCAAACATATAAGTTGACATCCCTGGTTCTTTACCAACATTATAATCTTTTGAAAAGTAATTAATCATCTTTTCTCTTGCCTCAAGCAGTGGGTAGACTTGACTTACCATATCTGTCTCTGCGATTACATTTGTAGTTCTACTTAAATCCTTCGAATAGATTGCAGGGTTACTTTTTACTTGCTTTATATCTACCAATTCACTAAGAGGAACCATCATACCTTTTTGATTCATCAACTTTAATGAGGCAAGTTTAGAATACAGAGCATCATATGATCTATTATCTACCATTTTTGTATCTTTGCTTAGAACTAAAAATATAGGTATTTGATCTGGTGAGTTTTGAGAATTTTTAACAGCTACTATCATACCCTCAAATGCCAAATATAAGATCTTATTTACTTGTTCAAGAGATATACCAGATCTGCTGATTTTCTCAGTATCTGCAATGAGTTCATATTTATCATAAAACTCATCTTGCATTATATCTACATCAACCAAACCTTTTGTCTGTTTTAAGATATTTGCAACCTCTTGCGAAACTTTTCTGTTTAGGTACAAATTGTCTGTTGTCACTTCCACAACTATGGAAGCAAGTGTTGGAGGACCAGCAGGCTGTTCAATAAGCTTGATGCTAGTATCTTTCTTTAAGGGTTGGCATTTACCCTGAATGAGAGGTCTTAGCCTCTTTACCATAAGAAATGATGGCTCTTTTCTTTCATGCTTATCAGTTAGATTGACAACTATTTCAGCTAAATTTTCACCTCTTTTCATCGATGAACCTTTCACAAGCCCTGCATAATCTAAAGGTGCTCCCTCTCCTAAAAAGACTTCGCTATTTACTACCTCTTTTTCATTCTTTAGTATATTGATAACACAATCTGTAACCATTTTGGTCTCATCTACAGAACTTCCTGTTGGCATATCCACATATACTGAAAATGTATTTGCACTCTTTCCTGGTAACATTCTAGCCTTTACCATTTTTGTTGGTAACATCATTACTGATAGTACTAGTGCTATGATAGTTCCAAGGATTACAAACCATCTTCCAAAACCACTCCCTATGATGGCATAGACAAATTTTTCCAATGCTTTCATCTATTTGTCTCCTTTTTGCTTATCTTTTTGAAAATGGTGATGATGGTGATGCATTTTTGGTTTTTTAAGCATCTTATTTGCTAAATATGGTGTAAATATATAAGCTACCACTAGTGAAGCAAATAGAGCAACCGGTACATTATATGGAATTGGTTTCATAAACTCTCCCATCATACCTCCAACAAATGCCATAGGAACCATAGTCAATATAATAGCAAGTGTTGCTATATTTGTGGGAGCCCCTATCTCATCAGTAGCAGTTATCATAATCTCATCTTTTTCTCTATCAACCGCATCATGATCATGCATATGTCTGTGTATATTTTCGATTACGATGATTGCCGCATCGACTAAGAGACCAAGTGAGAGCAAAAATGCAAAAAGTGTGATTCTATTGATAGTCTGACCAGTAATATAAGCGATAAAAAGTGTCACAGCTAAGATAGCAGGAACTGTAAAAGTAACTATCAAAGACTCTCTCCATCCAAGTGCAAATATTAGCAATAATGCAATAATGGCAATAGTAACAACAAGGTGGTGAACCAACTCATTTACCGCTTCATCAGCTCTAACACCATAGTTTCTAGTGATTG
>CAZYJF010000299.1:0-1693 GCA_964647715.1 uncultured Sulfurospirillum sp.
TAATCTTTTGAAGAAGTACTTTAATCTCGAAGATAAAGTAGTTGCTGATGTAGGGTGTAATAATGGCTATTATATGTTTCGGTTTTTAGAGCAAAAACCAAAAAAAATTATCGGTTTTGACCCTTCACCTCTTGTAAAAAGCCAATTTGATTTTATCAACCACTTTATCAAAAGCCAGATCAGATTTGAGATGCTTGGTATTGAGCATATTGAATTTTATGAGTTTAAATTTGATACTATATTTTGTCTTGGGGTTTTATACCACAGAAGTGATCCTATAGGTGCACTAAAATCCCTAAAAAGATCACTAAATAATTCAGGTGAACTCTTTTTGGATACTTTTATCATCGATGGTGATGAAGATATAGCCCTCACCCCAAAAGATAGATACTCCAAAATTCCAAATATCTACTTCATCCCCACTGTAAATGCTCTAAAAAATTGGTGCAAAAGAGCTGGTTTTAAAGATGTTGAGCTACTTGAAATAAAAAAGACAACAAATGATGAGCAGAGAAAGACAGAGTGGATTAAGGGTGAGAGTCTTGAGAACTTTTTAGATCCAAATGACCAAAACTACACAGTCGAGGGTTATCCTGCTCCAAAAAGAGCATATATTAGAGCTTCTTTGTAAACTTAAAGATATCCCTTCCGATATTAAACTAAGATCAATCTAGGAGATGATATTTGGAAGAGGCACTATTGGATGAGATTGAAGAGATTAGCGAGATTGATGAATTAAAATCTCATGAAAACATCCTCCACCACTACGGTTATACATTAAAAGAGTTAAAAGAGAAAACTGCACAGCTAAACATAGAGAGTGCAAGACTCGAAAAAATCAAAGAGAGTGGATTTATCTACAGTGCAGAGTTAATCAATGGTGCAGTTTTATCTGCTAATATTTGTATCAATGATCATCAATTTTCTCTTATAAACAGCCATATAGATCTACTCGAACCTTTGAAAGAGGAGGGAGAGATCACTTTTAAAGCCAAAATTGAGATCGATGGAAGCATAAAAAAGATAGTCAAATGCTTCGCATCAATCAATGAGATAAAATTCCTTCAAGCAGAATTTAGCTTTGTAAAGCTAGAAGATTAAAGGTGTAGTTTAAATCCCACCATATAATTTGCCTTGTCCATCTGATTAGTATCTATATCTTTTAAATCTAATTCCTTTCCATAATCTGTATATCCTACAAATAGTGAAAATTGAGAATTCATATCATAATCTACTTCCAAACCGTAGGTAAATTTTGTTTTTGAGCTAGTAAGCTTTCTAGTTACCTCTTTTAGAGTAAAATCCCCTTCAGTCTTAACAAGTCCAACTTTTGGGGTGATTGAGATGATTGGAAGCATAGAGAAAGTATATGTAGCAAAAACACCATATCTACTTACATCCTCTTTTGAAAAAGCTTTATGCTCATCAATATTTTTTGTATATTCTAGCCTTATACCAATACCAGCAAGAAAATTTGCTTGACCAAAAGCTGTAACATAGTTTCCATCATTATCACCTCTTGAGTAGCCAAGACCAAGAGTTCCAAGAAGATCAGCAAAAGCTATAGTTGATATAAGCCCAAGTGTTATTAATATCTTTTTCATTAATTATCCATTTATTTAAAATATTTAATTATATTAACAAATAAAGTATTAACTAAGCATTAACTCTATCAATAGCTTGAGCTAAAATA
>CAZYJF010000300.1:0-1689 GCA_964647715.1 uncultured Sulfurospirillum sp.
CTTTTAGATAAAAAATCCCACCTCATAGGTATAAACTTTACAAGGTCACCTTTTTTAAGTCTTTTCTTTTGGCTATCTATAACAATCATACCATTACAGTGATTTAGTGTATTTACTGAGGCAGGTGAGTAGTTTTTAAACTCCTTAAAGTACTCTCCGTTAAAAAAGCCAGGTACGATGGTATTGACTCCAGCTTTTGCAGTGATATCTTGATCTGTTTTTGTTAGTATGAAGTTTTGATATGGGGTATTGATTTTTGAGAGTTTTTTGATAATCAACTTTCCAAAGAGTTCAAAATTAAGTGAACAAGCAAGAGGATTACCAGGAAGATTTAAAACCATACAATCACCTATCTTGCCAAAAGTAGTAGGTTTGCCAGGTTTGACTCCTACCTTACTAAATAGTGTATTCATACCAAGCTTTGTAAATGCCTCCTTTGTAAAATCAGCATCTCCCACACTTACTCCCCCACTAGTGATGATAAGATCATAATCTAATGCTTTTGAGATTAGCTTTGTCAATGACTCTACACTATCTCCACATTTTCCCAAAAATTCACATTGGCATCCAAGCTCTTTTGATCTAGCCATCAGATATGGAGCATTTGAGTTGTAGATTTGCCCTTCTTCTAAAGATTCTCCAGCAAGTTTTAACTCATTGCCACTAGCAAATATAGCAACCTTTACATCTTCTAAGACTTCGACATACTCGATACCTTGACTTGCAAGTAGGGCTATATGAGAAGAGTTTATGAGTTCATACTGATCTAATATCAATTCATCCTCATTGATATCTTCACCCTTGTATCTAATATTTGCACCTTTTTTATAAGGTAAATCAATCTCAATGTAATCATCATGAACTTGAACTTTTTCTTGAGGGATAACACTCTCTACACTTTTAGGAACTTTTGCACCGGTAAAAATTCTAACAGCCTCACCATCTTTTAGAATAATATCACTTTTGCTACCGGCAAATATCTTATCTACAACCTTAAAAGCATTTTTATCCCCACAAATTCCATACCCATCCATCGCTGAGTTGTTAAATCTAGGAAGAGGTATAGTGCATAAGACTCTTTTTGCACTGATCTTGTCAATGCTCTCTTGAAGATTTAGTTTCTTTGATCTTCTTTGCAGATTTGATACATTTTCATCTACAATATCAAGGGCATCTCTTAGACTAATCACTACAAATCACACCTAAAGATAATATCATCTAGCAGATGAACTCTATCTTCGATAGTTCCATAAAATTTTCTTTTTTTATCTTTCATATCAATCCTTAGATCCAAAGCTCCCCCTTGTTGTGCAGGACAATAGTTTATACGATAAAAGCTATTTGAAAATGCATTTAGTTTATCTCCTAAACTCTCAAACTCAACATCTAACTTTTGAGTCTGTGTCGCTTTTAGGTAGCCATCTCTTCCTATCTTTTCAAGTACTTTATCCTCTACTCTTTTACCTAGACCAATAGTGTAGTAATAGTTTCTTTTATAAAGAGCTAGATCAGATAAAAGCTCTTCTAAGCTTATATTGTTACCCACAGTATGTCTTCCATCCGTAAAGGTGACTACAGTAGCAAATTCATAATCTTTTTTATCAGTAATCTTTGCATTTGATGAGACTCCTTTGATGCAGTCTTGAAACCAATCGCATACGATATCATCTACTGCAACCTTTATAGCTC
>CAZYJF010000301.1:0-1680 GCA_964647715.1 uncultured Sulfurospirillum sp.
ATGCATGAGTATAGTATCGTTCAAGCACTTTTAAATAGTTGTGAAGAGAGTGCACAGGAGCATGATGCTTCGAAGATTACAAAGGTTGTCTGCAAGATTGGAGTACTAAGTGGTATCGAGATACATCTTCTTCAAATAGCTTTTGATACATTTAAGGAGGGAACAATGTGCAGTGATGCAGAGTTTATCATCAATGAACAAAAAATTGTCCTAAGATGCAGATCATGCAAAAGCGAATATGAGGTAGATGAGTTAAACTACAAGTGCAAACAGTGCTCACACCTTGGTATGGATATAGTTGATGGAGATGAGATGTATTTGATGAGCTTGGAGATGGAATAAAAAGGAGAAAAGATGCAAGAGTATTGGGAACTGTATATGAAGAGTATTGATGGGCATAGGGCACTTGTCTCATTTAATGCAGGTATATCTATGGATATTGAAGAGTTAAGTTATACCCATCCTATTGTCGCATTTGTGAAGTTAGAGTTAAAAGATCCAAAAGAAAATGGACTAGTGAGCAAAGAAGAGAGTTCTAAGATCTCTTTTATAGAAGATAGACTTGAAGCTGCTATTTTGAAGTTTAGAATAGGAAAGTATGTAGGAAGAGTCTTTTCAAATGGCAGTGTTACTTTTATCTTTTATCTGCAATTTACATACAACTGGGAAGATTTTTTGGAGTATGCATTAAGTGATATTGATGAATATCAGTTTAGTAGCGGTTTTCAAGATGATAACGAGTGGAATTTTTATAAAAATCTACTTTTTCCTACAAATAAAGAGTGGCAAATCATCCAAAACCACAAAGCTTCAAATGCCTTGGAAGCAAACGGAGATGACTTGCAACAAAAAAGAGCCATTGAGCATAAAATCTTTTTTACTGATAGCAAATCAGATGAGCTTATAAAAAAACTTGAGAGTGATGGTTTTAAAATAATGGAAAATATCAAAAATGATGAAGGAGTTGAGGGAATAAAGTTTTATAGATTGGATAAGCCGTTTTATTATGATATCGATGATCTAACCTTGTATCTTATTGATCTCTCATCCAAGTTTGGGGCTATGTATGATGGTTGGGAGTGTAGCTTGGTCAAAGCCTAACCGAAGGATCGTTAAAGTGTTCTATGATCTTTTCGATCTCAACTGAAGCAATCTTTTTATACCTAATATCATGTAGAGTTAGCTCATCTAAAAGAGCTTGGATAAATTTTTTAAAGTTTTTTAAAACTGCTTCACTCAATCCATACTCAAACTTTACAAGATCAGGCACGATTGCTATAATTTTTGCATTTGGAGGTTTTTTACCCATAAGCTCAATGGCTCCTAGTGTCTCAATCACACCAATCTCATGAGCACTACCGCTGTTTAAGCCTAAAGTTTGTAGCTCATTTGAGGGTATATTGTAAATTGAACCGCTCTTGTCATTTAAGTTGATACAATCAAGAATCAGAAGATTTTCATACTCTAAAAAAAGATCAAGTAGCTTTATCCCTTCTACTCCACCCTCGATGATATCAATTTGTGGTTCAAAGAAGAAATTCTTTTTCAAATATACAGATGCATAAACTCCAACTCCATCATCAAACTCCAAAACATTTCCGATACCAACAACTGCCAATCTCTTTTTCATAAGCCATTTAACCAAAATATCTATTAAGCTTAGTTACAATTTGAAAAAAT
>CAZYJF010000302.1:0-1658 GCA_964647715.1 uncultured Sulfurospirillum sp.
TATTCACAGACGATATCCTATCAAGCAAAACGAAGATATATAACAGAAGAGGAGATAACTGAATATAAATCACAAATGAATGAGATAATTTACAAGTGGTTTTTACTTGTAGATTATAAAAAGAAGTTTTTGTTTTTTTAGAATCTGTTTAAAGGTAGCCAACTTCCCTAGTTGGTTACCTAAACCCCACCAACTACACCCTCGGCACAGTCGGTGGTTGTATATCCTTATCGACATTTACCGGCTTAGTAGGATCTGCATTTTGTTCTGTAGACTTGGTGCTAGATCCTCCACAGCCGATGAAAAAGACAATTGCTATGATCATGATAAATGCTTTCATTATCTCTCCTTTTGTAGTTTTGATAGTGGGGTGAACTCTACGGTGCCGTTCACAAAGTAGGCGATATCAGTCTCTCCATTTGGTCCGTCAAATATCAATCCTCTTGCATATATAGAGTTGTCGCCGTTTTTTAAGGGTGTGTATTGCTTGATCTTGGCATTTTCCACTTTGAACACTCCAAGATAACTACCTCTGTTTGAGTAAGGCAGTGCAAAAAGATTGTCGCTATCTCTAAATGATAGTGCTTTGTGATCTGATTCTATGAAAGGATAGACTCCTTGCTCAAAGTCTATCCTGTCTGCTAGGAGAGGATTGGAAAGATCACTAATATCATAAAGATCTATTTTAAAGTTTGCTCTTCTTCCATCGGGAGTTAGATCTCTACCAAATCCTAGCAACATATCACTGCCTACAGGATGAAGATAACTTGAATATCCGCTCACATTCAGTTCTCCTATTCTTTTTGGCAGTGTAGGATCGCTAAGATCGATGATATAGAGAGGATCGGTTATCTTTGCTGTCACGACAAAGCCTTTATCTCCCATAAATCTAACACTTCTTATACTCTCTCCCTCTTTTCCAAGACCAGCTAGCACTCCTTGGATGATGAGCCTTTGGTCTATGCTTTTTAGGGTGTAGAGTGAGTTTATCGTGTTGTTTTGCCAAGAGTATCCTCTAGTGGTGGCGATTCTGATGATATCTTGATACTCATCAAGGCTAAATTGATTTAGAGCATGACCTTTGACAAATCCATAAGCTTCATACCCTAGATCATCTCCAAGCTGAAATTTATAGATAGCTGATCTATGCTCGAATCTGTCAAATCCAAAATATACAGGATACTCACCAGATACTACATACATAGCTTTTGTAGAAGCATAGATGATATCAGGATTTCCCAAAAATGAACTGCTCTCTTTCATTGAAGCACTCTTTATGTCTATCTTGCTTAGAGTTGTGATGAGTGCTCTTTGGTTTTTCTTGTTTGAAGTGAAGAACTTCTTTGGATCGACAAGCACTTTTTCTGCTCCATTATCCTTTGAGTAGTGGGGCAATAACCTCTCAAACTTCACTATCGGATGATCATAATCATACTTATAGTACCTGCCATCCTTATCTCTCATATATTGGTAGCATATAGGAACGATTCCTATGCTGTATGGTGAGAGCATCCTAGATGATTTTGCAGTTTGGTTCATATCCATAGGTTCATCTGTACTTTCATTACTACCACCCTCTACTGTAGGAACATCTTTTTTTATCTCTTCATAGTACTCCTTACACTCTTTGATATCCTCATAAATTTTTGGATACTCAT
>CAZYJF010000303.1:0-1654 GCA_964647715.1 uncultured Sulfurospirillum sp.
GCTTTTCTTTTTGCTTCTTCTTCAGCTTTTAGCTTAGCTTCTTCTTTCTCAGCTTTTAATTTAGCTACTCTTTTGGCTTCATCTTCTTTCATGTTTTCAATCGCAAGTAAGTATGCTTTTTGTTTTGCCTCTTTGATTCTAAGTTTTTCTAAGATTCCCTCTTCTGCTACGACCCAATCCATCTCGTCTTCGATCTTTGGATCATCATTGAGGTATAGTTCTTCATCTTTTTCTCTTAAAAGGGCGAGTTTTTTGTCTGCTTCTATCATGGCACTGTATTGTTGAAGCTTTAGTTGTCTTTGCTTTCTTATTAGTGCCTCTTGCTGAGATAGTTTCTTACCAAGCTCCTCTTGTTCTAGCAGTTTTAAAGCTTGTTCTTTAGCTGCCTTGATGAGTTCTTGTTCCTCTTTTTCTTTCTCTTTTGCATCTTTTTTAAAGAGTGCAAGAGCTTCTAGTGCGGCTTCTTTTGCTAGATTTCGTTTTTTTTGTATATTTTCATCTTCTTTCTCTTTGATTGAACTTATATACATATTTTCATTGCTTGATTTTTGTGAAGCTTCTAAGATTTGATGTTCGTGTTGTAAGTTTCTTTCAATCTCTTCTTGATTTGATGAAGATTTAGAATCTCTGTGAATTATATGTGTCGCTTTATCAGAGTGAGCAAGGTTATCCTTAGGATATAGATACCTGTTCTCTTTTAAAATAACATCATTTGATGAACTATACTCTTTGTACTTTTCATGTGTTAAGGATGAACTATCTTCATTCTTGACTCCAAGTTTAGTTTTTTCATCTTCATGAACACTACTACATCTTCCAAGTAGTAAAAGCCCGACTAAAAAGAGTAAAACCCCAATTATCTTCTGTTGCATACTAGACCTCCATTATCGTAATGGTTAATTATATATAAATTTAGTTGATAGTATGGTTAGAAATTTTATTTATATTTAAGGGTTTTTATGAGCCTGTAATACTACTCTAGTGAGATAGTATTACAATGTTTTGATACTCTTGTGAAATTAGTCTAATACTTTGTTCATTTGCACCAGATACTATAAAGCTATCAGATAAAAATGAATTCACGGCATTGTCAGCATCAGGAAACTCTTTGCAACTTGCAAGATCGGTAGCTTCTTCAAAATGCACCTTGGAAAAGGAGAGTTCATCACCATTTACCTTGTAATTTGCAGAAAATCTTTTACAGTTTGCCAAACCTGTCACTCTGTGCGATGTAAAAGTCATATCTATATCATATCTTTTTGGTTTTGATGGTCTGTCGTATCTATAAGAGTCTAGATCTATCGTTATGTAGTTCCATCTTTTAGTGGTTAATATCTCTTTTGGATCTACTTCGTTACTTAATGACGAAATTTTTTTAGAGTCTGTTGAAGTAAGTTTAGCATTAGAAACAGATACATTTCCATCACAAGAGACCATAAATGTGTAAGCAGCAACTAGAAGCGATAAATGTAATAATTTTCTCAAGATATACCCTTTATTTAATATATTATATTTCCACATCGGCAAAAATGCAATTTACTTTAATATGCTAAACTATAAAAATGATGATTATCATCAAAGAGGAGTTTATATGTTAAAAAATTTAATTTTTATTGTTTTGATATTTGTTCTTAGTGCTTGTTCTCCAAAGTAT
>CAZYJF010000304.1:0-1648 GCA_964647715.1 uncultured Sulfurospirillum sp.
ATATGCTAGAAAAAAGGTCTATGAAGCATTAGAGAAGTCAAATGAAGTCTATAACACTACATTTGCTTTCAATACCCTAATAGCAGCCTCTATGGAAGCACTAAATGCACTAAATGCTCAAAAAAATCCTCTTGTTTGGAGTGAGGGCTATTTTGTATTGTTAAATGTACTAGAGCCTATCATCCCACATATTAGTTGGGAGTTAAGTGATGAACTTTTTGGACTTAAAAACCTAGGAGCTTTGAATAGTCCTCAAGAAGTCTTTGTTGATGATAGCATCACTCTTGCAGTCTCTATCAATGGAAAAAGAAGAGATGAGATAGAAGTTGGCAAAGATGCCTCAAAAGATGAGATACTCTCACTCGCCAAAGAAAAATGTCATAAGTGGATTGAAGGAAAAGAGATAGTAAAAGAGATCTATGTGCCAAATAAATTGGTCAATATTGTGGTGAAATAGATGAGATTTGCACCCTTTTTGATAATCTTTCTTCTTGGGTGCGGATACAAACCCACAGCCAAGCTTACCAAAAATGTTTTAGGTGAACGGATCTATGCTAAGGTAAATACATCTTTAAGAGATCCTCAAAACAGTGTACTTATCAAAGATGCTTTAAATGAAGCGATTGTTGAGAAATTTCACTCTAAAATATCTTCAAAAAAAGATGCAAGTTCTATCTTGGATGTTGATCTTAGCTTAGTTAGATTTATCCCTATCGCTTATGATAAGAATGGATATGTAATAAGCTACAAAACATTAGTCAAATTAAAGACAAAATATACCAAAAAAGATGGGGATACTAAGATCTTAACAACTGAGGGAGATTATGACTTTAATATCCAAACTCTAAGTGTCATCTCAGATGCAAAGAGATTTGAAGCGATTAAAGAGGCATCTGTAAAAGCAATCGATGCATTTATCTCAAGAGTATCTATAGAAGGGGTTTCAAATGACAGTAAATGAGCTAGGAAAAGAGACTATTAAAGAGTTAGCTAAAAAGAAACTAGCTCTCACTCCTCAAAATTACAGTAAAACATTTTGTAGATTGGCAAATGAGAACGGTTTTACACTTGATGATTGTCAAAAGATAGAAAAATTTATTGAGAAGTTAAATCCATATTTTCAAAAAGATTTGAATCAATATAAGTTAAATACAGAAGATGAATTGATGACCTATCTAGTTGCTACTCTAAATAGACTTAGCTCTAGTGGTGAAGGAAAGCTCTCCTTGACACTGATCATTTTAGTAAAGAGATTGCTCCAAACAATCACACTCTTACATGATAGCAGTGCAAAAGAGTTGGCAAATGCTTCTTTGGAGAGGATTGAACATCTAGCTGATGAAAACACTTTTTCTATACTAAAAGATAAGTGGTTTGAGTTTTTGACAACTTATGATGATTCATACTTAGATGCTCTTAAAGAGTATGGTAGATTTCAAAGCAGTGACTTAAAATCCATAGTAAATGAGACACTAAAACTCCTTGAAAGTACAGATATGAGCTCTAACAGTTCTATGGATGAGATAGTCTCACTAGTGGTTGCTTCACTCACACCTTCGATTGCTTCATCTATGGATGATGAGCTAGCACAAATGAGTTATGAGATACAAAGCTCTCCATCTTTGCTAAATGATAGTAGTTTTCGCAA
>CAZYJF010000305.1:0-1641 GCA_964647715.1 uncultured Sulfurospirillum sp.
CACCAGCTATAGTACAAAAGCCTCAAGAAGTACAAAGCAATCAAAAAGTTGACAAAGTAGAACCAAATGAGCCTCAAAAACCACAAATTCAAGAGAGTGCACCAAAACAGATAGAAGAGACTCCTCTAAAAGCAGAGCATAAATTCCAAGAGCTTCAAGATAAAATCTATGATCGCAATTACGATTTAGGCGAGATCTTCCAAAGCCATATTAAATTTATAAGTTTTGAAGATAATACACTCACTTGGGAATCGACAGTAGAGGGTGAAAGCAAAAAAACTCTCATAAAACACTGGCAACTTATAAAACTATTTGTCGAAGAGATTTTTGGTATAGATACTAAAATTGTAAATATCGCTAAAAAAAAAGTAACGAATCAAGAGAAAGCTGAACCAACAGACGAAACTACAACCCCACAAAGTCCTCAAGAAGAAGAGACCGCACAAACCAATAGCTGCATTATGCCAACATCAAAAGCGGAAGCTAGTAAAGATAAAGATCCAAACGAACTTTTAGAAGAACCTATGGTGCAAGAGTTTCTTAAAAACCTTGAGCCCAAACGTGTAATTATTAAACAAAAAAGTTAGACAAAATATAAAAACTAGCTTTTTTTTTAAAATTCTGCTACAATTGCACAACAAAATATGTAGCTTTTATTTTTAGATAAGTTTATTATGATATAAACTTATAGTTATAGTTACTAAATCAAAAAATGAGTCGATAGAAACAAGTCAAGTATTATTATCTAGAGGTAGTATACCTATGTTTTTTTATAATACTCACTAAATGGCGGAAAAAATGAGAGTACTGACAATTGGTTTTTCAGAAGAGTTTTCTAAAGAGATAGAAAAAGAGATAGCTAATTACTTCATTGCAATAGTAGATAGTGCCGAAGATATCTATGATGCAACAAATTTCACATATTTTAGACACTATGAACTAATCCTCGTTGTTGATGAGAATATGAAGTACGCCATGGAACGCTTTGTAAAAGAGATCAAGCAGAAAAAGCCAGATACAAAAGTAATTGTCATCACCCAAGATCCAAAAAAACAAGAGGAATTCTTTAACTTAAAAGTTGATGATGTCCTCTTTGATCATACCGACCAGGCAGACCTTATAGCTGCAAGAGTTTTGGCAAATATGCGTAACCTCTATGGTACAAAAATAGAGATAGATAAGATGACAATCGATATCGCTAATAAAAAGATTTACCACGATAATAAAACAGTATCTCTAAATGGTAAAACCTTTGATATCTTAGTCTACTTAGCGCTGCGAAACCAGAGAGTATTCTCTAAAGATGAGATTATCAATGCTCTTTGGGAAGAGCCAGAGTATGTAAGCGATAACACGGTAGAGGTAGCAATCAACCAAATTAGAAAACGCCTAAAGAGTATCTTAGGATACCAACTT
The DNA here is from genome assembly GCA_964647715.1 of uncultured Sulfurospirillum sp. Classification (GTDB taxonomy): domain Bacteria; phylum Campylobacterota; class Campylobacteria; order Campylobacterales; family QNZT01; genus QNZU01. Next base: position 1,417 of record CAZYJF010000305.1, read on the forward strand.
ATCCATACTGTAAGAAGAAGAGGCTATAAATTCTCCTCTAAAACATCGAAAGTATTAGTCTAATTCCTCCGTTTTAGTATCCCATTTATACTCTCTATATCACTCTTAATTGCACTCTTTAGTGCTTGGAGTGAATCAAAACTCTTAATCTCTCGAATAAATGCCACAAACTCCAACCAAATGGTCTCAAACTCTAAAAAATCAGCTTGGAACTCATCTAATATA
>CAZYJF010000306.1:0-1621 GCA_964647715.1 uncultured Sulfurospirillum sp.
GTATCGATGACATCAAAGATCTCATAGAACATACAAAATACAAGCCTAGTTCTGCACGTTATAAAATCTTTATCATCGATGAAGTACATATGCTAACAGTCCAAGCTTTTAATGCTCTACTTAAAACACTTGAAGAACCACCTGACTTTGTCAAATTTATTTTAGCAACTACAGATCCACTGAAACTCCCTGCAACCATACTTTCACGTACCCAACATTTTAGATTTAAAAAGATTCCTCAAAATCTTGTGCTTAAACACTTAGAGTACATTTTAAATCTTGAAAAGATTGGTTTTGAAAAAGAAGCACTAGAGATACTGGCACGTTCTGGGGCAGGAAGTTTAAGGGATTCTCTAACTCTTACAGATCAAGCTATAGTCTATTCTAAAAATTTTGTAGATATAAATACCGTTACAAGTATGCTTGGAATCATAGAACCTTCTCTTTTAGAAACGCTACTCTCAGATATCATGAGTAAAGATACCTCAAAAATATTGGATTTTATTAGACTTGCAAGAGACTATGAAGCAGAGATGATACTAGATGAACTGACACTCTACCTCAAAGAATTACTTTTAAATGGCAACAATAAGTTTAATCCTATGATAATAGAGCGTTTTTTTAGAGTCATAGCAGACTCGAAATCATTACTATCACTTGGGTCTGATGGAGAGTTTGTGCTATCATTGGCACTTTTTAAAATGATGGAATCTTTAGAGATAAAAGATATAGACACCATGATACGTGGACTTGAAAATGAACTCAAAGGTGTTGAAATATCTGAAATTATAGTCAGCTCTCCAAAAGTTGATACATCAGCACCTACAGAAGTCATCACTATCACTGAAGATGAAATAATTGCTACGCTACCTAAAAGCCCATTGAAATCCAATGTCAAAGAAGAAGTATCTAAACCCACTCAAAAAACAGAAGAAAAAGAGGACACACCTACACAAGAAGTCACAACTGAATCTAAAGTTCAAAAAACAGAAGATGACTCTAAAGAAGAAGCCACCCCTACAACACCGCCAATCAATCCTCATCAAAAAACATTTGATATGCTTGTTAAAAAAATTTATGATAGAGATTATGATTTAGGTGTCTGTTTTGAGGAAAATATCTCTTTTAAAGACTTTGAGGAGAACAAACTCACATGGGAATCTTCAGCTGAAAATGATGATAAAAAAACACTCATAAAACACTGGGGTGTTATCAATATGTTTGTCAAAGACTATTTTGGATTTGAAACTAAAATTATAAATATCCCTAAAAAAAAAGCACTGAATAAAGAAAACCATCCATCTAACAACACGGAGCAAATACCTCATCCTAAAGAGATAAAAGTCTCTCATTCAGATGCAGATACAAGTTCAATGATAGAGGAGATAGAGATGAAAAGTTCATGCATATCCCCAGAAGCAGGAGAGACAGAAGCAGCCAAAGAAAAAGACCCATCAACCCTACTCCAAGAACCCATGGTCAAAGAAGCCATAGCCCTTTTTGACCCAAAGAAAGTAAGAATAAAGCGTAATACTTAAAAAGTATCTCTTCTCTTGCTATACTTGGTGATGAATTGATATATTTCTTCAAATACCTCTTCTTTTTTAATTCCTGCTAGTAT
>CAZYJF010000307.1:0-1615 GCA_964647715.1 uncultured Sulfurospirillum sp.
GATTGAGGCAGTTGATAACCCTTTTAAAGGTAAAAAAGTTGTCATAACTGGTTCAATGACTCAGCCAAGATCAAAGATCAAAGAGATGCTAGAGAGCCTTGGAGCAAAGGTTAGCAGTAGTGTTTCAAAAAATACCGATTATGTGATCTATGGAGAGGATGCAGGGAGTAAATATGACAAAGCAAAAGAGCTTGGGGTGAAACTCTTGGATGAAAATCAGATGAAGGAGATGATAGGGTGAGTTTTTGGGGATATTTCTTTATGTATGGGTTTATTCTAACATATATAGTATGGGGTTTTGTAGTAGCTTTTGAGTCTGTTTTAGTGATGGCAGGAAGTGACTTTGCAAAAGAGTGGGTTAAAAAGAGATATACTCTTAAATTTTTTATGTTTGAGATATATCTCTTTTATCCTATGGTCTTTTTGGGATATCTATTTTTGGAGTTTATACCATATCTACTTGGTAAAAATGAAAAATTGGCTAAGTTTGATGTAGCAAATGCTGTTTATGAAGTCTTTAAAGAGGATATAGATGAATCGTAGCCCCTTTAGGCTACGAAGTTCATTTAGATATTGTCACGGATTCCTAGAGATTTTATGAGCTCTTGATATCTGTTATAATCTTTTCTTTTTAGGTATTTAAGAAGTCTTTTTCTTTGACCTACTAGTTTTAGTAGTCCTAGTCTTGAACTGTGATCTTTTTTGTTGATTTTTAAGTGTTCTGTTAGATAATTGATTCTATCACTTAAAAGTGCTACTTGAACTTCTGGAGAACCTGTATCATTCTCACCTCTTGCGTATTGCTTAATGATCTGCGCTTTTTTCGCCGAATCTAAAGCCATGTTGACCTCCTGATTGGTAATTTAAGAGGTGATTATATCGACATAATCTTATATAGTTCTTTGAAAATTTGAAATTATCTTCTATTTAGGGCTGTGCTGTATATGAAAAGGATAGAATTTATGTTAAAATTCAAATTATCTGTTCTTTTTGGAGGGCTTTGATGAGAGTAGTAATAGTGTCTTTCATACTTTGGGTATTTGTAGGATGTGCAGAGTATTCACTACCTAGTAAAGAGGTGTCAAATGCAAAACTTGCTCTTGCAAAGGTGGATACTAAGGAGAGTAGAAAGTATTTTAATAAAGATTTAAAAAAAACGAAATTAAAGTTTAAAAAGTTACAAAACTTGCTTTTACATAAAGAGTATCAAGAGGCAAAAATATTAGCCCAAGAGATACAAGCAGATGCTAGGGAGCTTCAAAATAGAGTTGAGTTAAAATCAGTTGAAGTGCAGTTGAAGAAAAAGCAAAAAGATTTGGAAAATTTAGAAGAAAAAAGTCAAAGTAAGGAGTTGTGATGAGATTAAAAAGAGTTTATCTGAGCATTTTATTGGTTAGCTTTTTTAGCTCTTGTAGTACAAAGTTGCCAAACTCACCTATGATCTCATCGGCTATTACAAACTTTCAAAAGATGAACAAAGATAGCAGTATTGAAAACTTCGCTCCAAAGGAGAGTTTTAGGGCGAAGAACTTATATGAATTGCTTTTAAAAGAAAAAGAGTTAAAAAAGGCAAATCATTTGGCATATCTGCTTGAAAAAGAGGTAAAGATAGCTA
>CAZYJF010000308.1:0-1613 GCA_964647715.1 uncultured Sulfurospirillum sp.
TACCGTCACTGCTTTGCTTATAGAGTCTAAAATCTACCAGCTCCATCTCGTTGGAGCCGACTTTTAGTCTATTGTCATCTGTCATATTCAATCCTTTAGATGATTAAATACGACCTCCTCTGCGATATAGTTTATACGATAGTAGTCACTCTTACAAGCAAATGAAGCAAAAAACTTATATTTTCTTGTGCCAAACAAAAACTCTCTATCGATATGGTGATGTCCTTCACAGATTAGGTCGAATCTATTGTGAGTAATATCGTAATTTTTTAATTTTTGTTTAGCAAAAAGTTTGAAATTATCTCTTTTTTTACAAAATCTTTTATTTATTTGTGATTGGAGTATCTTCTTTGAGATGGCATATGAGCTGTGTTTGTCTAGCTTGTTTAGGATTTTAAGGATTATTTTATTTCTTATTAGCTTGGTGTAGAGATCATACTTTTTTTCAGAATATTTATCCCCATGAGATAATGCCACTATTTTACCATGATAGGAGCAAAGAAGAGGTTGATCTTCAAATGAGCATATCAAGATATTTGGAAAGAGTTTCTTTAGCTGGAAGTCGTGATTTCCCTCCATATAGATGATAGGGATCTTTTGTGAGAGATCGTTTAGAAGATCGATTATCTTTTGGTTTTGTTTGATAGTGTATTCTACCTCACCCACAAGAAGATCAAAGATATCACCCATCAAGACAAGCTGATTGGCTTCAAACTCTCTTAAAAACTTCTCAAACTCCTCTCTAACTCCTAGATGGTAGTGAACATCAGCGACAAAAATCGCCCCATCTTTCAACTCTATCATGGCATATAGGCGATTGTAGGAATACCTAGATCTTCATCAAATCCACTCATGATGTTGGCATTGACCACTGCTTGAGATGAGGCACCTCTTAGGATGTTATCAACCGCGGAGTTTAGATAGAGTTTTTTGCCTTCTCTTTTAGCGAAAATATCACAAAAGTTTGTTCCGGCACATCTTTTGATATCGACTGGTTTGTCAAAAATACGGACAAATTTGGCATCTTTGTAAAACTCTCTTAGCACGACAAGGGGATCAATCTCCTCTTTTAAGAGTGCATAAGTATCGATTAGCTCACCGCGAGTTGCCGGTATGAGATGAGGAACGAAGTTGATATCAAACTCTTTGTTTGTGTAGTGTCTTAGTTTCTCACTGATCTCTGGCTGATGTCTGTGAGAGAGAGGATTGTAAGCGAAGATGTTTTCGTTGATGCTTACAAAGTGGGTATTTGTAACGCACTTCTTACCAGCTCCTGAAACTCCACTCTTTGCATCGATAAAGATAGGAAAATTCTCATCGATATAAGGAGAGAGAGGAAGTAGAGCTAAAAGTGTAGCGGTAGGATAACAGCCCGGGTTTGCCACAAGATTTGTACTCTTTAGCTTCTCTTTGTAAAACTCTGGCAATCCATAAACTGCATCTTTTATATGATCTTTGTCGATGTGTGGGCAGTAGTGCTTCTCATAAGTCTCAAGCTCAAGCCGATAATCAGCCGAAAGATCAACTACCTTCACACCAAGCTCCAAAAGCTCCTTGGCAAAACCCATAGATGCTTTGTGAGGTAGAGCCAAAAAGGCGAGTTTTGATACCTT
>CAZYJF010000309.1:0-1604 GCA_964647715.1 uncultured Sulfurospirillum sp.
TCCCCTTAGAGACGGCACATAAAAGAGAATAATTATCATTAAAGATATTTTATAATATAATTTTACATCCCAAATAAAGGAGTTCACATGGGGAAAAAAGGAAATTCGATCATCAAAGGAATTGAGATCGAAGAGATCATTACACTTCTAAATAAGGCATACGCAGATGAGTGGTTGGCATACTATCAATACTACATAGAATCAAAAGTGATAAAAGGTATCATGAAAGATGCGGCGATTGCAGAGCTAGATCAGCATGCAACTGATGAGCTAAGACATGCTGACTTAGTGGCCCAGAGGATACTGCAACTTGGTGGTACACCACTTCTATCTCCAAAAGATTGGTTCACTCAAACAAACTGCGGTTATGAAGAGCCAAAAGATTTTGATGTTGTAGCGATCTTAGAAGATGCTATCAAAGGTGAACAGTGTGCTATTAGTACCTACTCCTCTTTGGCTGATCTTACAAGAGACAAAGATATCGTAACTTATGATATGGTAAGCCAAATCTTAGCAGACGAAGTAGAACACGAAGAGGACTTGCAAGCACTTCACGATGATATAACGGAGTTTGTAGATAGTATAAAGGGTAAGTTGTAAATATTTCCTACCCCTCTATCGGTATGTAGATCTCCGTTTTGAGATTCTCAGGCTTGGTTCGTCTTGGATCACGGTTGAGATACTTCTCAAACGGAGGTCTATCTGCCATACTCATCTCATGCTCTACAATATATCCTATCATCTGATTATAGACATCTTTTAGCTTCTCATATGATCCTTTGTGCAAATAGTATAGATATTTACCACCCTCGATGGTTTTGAGACATATCTCGCCCTCCGGTTTGACAGATTTGTCATCATAAGTGATACAGGCATCATATCGTAGCTCCTCTGCCGGTATAGTATTTGGATCATCATGCCCTATGCCAAACATCTGTGCATCTTTTCCCATCAAGTTTTTCTTGTGCTTTATCTTTTGTGTATAGGCAAAGCCCATCAACACTTCCCAAGCCTTACCGGCACAGATCATATAATCTCCCGTTTTTCGCACACACAACACCTCTACACTCTCAAAATCCACAATCTTTGGCTCTATCATAATATCTCCTTTATTCTCTAAAACTCTTTTTGAAAACTCCTTAGGTGAGCATCCAAACCTCTCCTTAAACGCTTTTGCAAACGAAGAATGTGTCTCATAACCACTCTGCAAAGCAACCTCTGTAACAGCTTGTCTATTTTTAAGTTTTCCAGAACTTTTTGAGAGTCTTACTCGACGAATAAAACTACTCACAGTCTCGCCAACCACCGTATGAAATAGACGATGAAAATGATACTTGGAGAAACCAGAAACCTTCGCAAGGCTATCTAAATCTAAATTATCTCCATAATGTAACTCAATGTAATGTATCACTTTATATACTTGTTGCAAGTATGTATCTTTTGTAGTTTTTTTCATAATCTTCCTTTGTAAGCACAGCAAAATTATAGAACATTTTGAAGATAAAAACTACTCTTAGATTGCGAAGTTGGATTTTGTATGTTTTAGAGGAATATATAAAAACCTCGATGATCTACACCGAGGTTAAGAGCTAATATTTAGTTAT
>CAZYJF010000310.1:0-1604 GCA_964647715.1 uncultured Sulfurospirillum sp.
CATGGAGTGACTGATGAAGAGGGGACTTTCTTTTATGAGTTGAACAAAGCTTGTAAATTTTCGATCGGAAATTACACTTTTAAGACTATAAAGCCGGAAATTTTAAGCAAAAGAGATGTTGTTATTTATGAGAACAATGTAGGTATAGCTAGATTGCTTCAAACCCTTGATCTAAATGGTGATGCTAGTGATGGTATCACAGTAAGTAGTCAAGAGGGTAAATTTCTCCTAAAATCAAATGGTTTACTTGATGAGGATATATCCAAACTTCACAAGAGTTTGAAAGAGAGTTTAAACACTTATCATGGTAAATATGTAACTTTAGATGAAGCAAAGGCACATATCCAAAGTGTTCAAGATGGAACTGATGGCTTAAAAGCTGTGATTAATATATCAAGTGATAGTGTCAGGCAAAATGAGTCTATAACATTTGATGCACAAGGTAGCAAGGGTGATATAAAGTCTTATAAATGGGAGGTTGCCGGTAAGAAAGTATCGGATGAGGAGTCTTTTACTACAACAGCTTCAGATTTTAACTTGGGTAAAAACAGTGTAAAGCTTACAATCACTGATTCTAATGGAAAATCTATCACTCTTTCAAAGCTATTTACAGTACTGCCAAAAGCTACAGCTTGGGATAGTGCAGTAACACTTCATGAAAATTCTAAAGCAAAACTCTTGGTATATGACGATGATCTAAACCTATACATAAAACTTGTAGCAAAAGATATGAGTGGATCTGGGATTGAAGATGTGATCTATTATATTGAGAGTGATAATGATACTCATTCTGGTGCAGGTGGAATCGGATATGATTATAAGTTAGAAAAGAGTGGTTTGTTTAAGCTAAGAGATAAAGATGATTATAATGGAATCAAAGTTCAAGATATAAATAGCACTCTTGAAAATGGTGAGATAGTATATACGATAAAAAGATCAAACATAGAGTATCTTGCCAAAGAGATTAGTATTTTCCCTTATGGTGAGGATGGATCAGTTTTTACAGATAGTAAAAAATACAGTTTCAAAACTTACACTCCTATGGAAGATAAAGTAGGTCCTGTGATTAGTCTGGATAATAAAGGTTTACAGACAGTAGCACTAAAAGGAACTTTGCCACAGTTTAATGCAAGTGCTTGGGATGTGGGTGATAAAAAAGAAGTTACTGTAAGCGAAGATAGTTCAAAAGTTAAATTGGACAAGGCTGGTTACTATGCGATTTATTTTACGGCAAAAGATAGCAAAAGAAATGTAAGTACAAAGGTAGTAAATATCCAAGTGGGTAATCCAAACTCATCAACTTTGATAGAGAAAAAGATGGGTGACCTAGATGAGAGTGTGATTATCCAAAAAGGTCTTGTATGGGCAAATGATGATACAACCTCAAATGATAGTACAAGAGGTTGTCTTATCGTAGGAGAGGATGAAGATATCTCAAAGATCAAAGAGAGGTTTGAAAACTACTGTAAAAATTCTGATTATGCAGGGTTTAGAGACTGGAGAACTCCTACACCTTTGGAGCTTAGCAAATATACAATACAGATGTATGATGAGGGTAAGACTCCTGGGATGGCTAGAAAACATTGCATCAGAACTCTGTCTAT
>CAZYJF010000311.1:0-1590 GCA_964647715.1 uncultured Sulfurospirillum sp.
AAAGTCCAAGGTTTCATATCAACCCCAACTGTATCAGCCAAAAGTGTTTGTATAAACAAAGATAAAATTAAAAACAAATATTTCATTCACACCTCAATCTAAAGATTTAATCTATACAATATTACTAAATAAAAATTAACGATATTAAAATAATATTATAAAATATATTTAATAATACTAATATTTAACTTAAATTATTTAATTATTAAATTGATTAAATAAAAACACAGGAGTATCTTTGTGGCTGACGATATGGAGAAAACCGAAGAACCCACCCCCAAGAAGATTGATGATGCCAGAAAAGAGGGGAATGTTCCAAAAAGCCAAGATGCAAGTAGCTTTTTAACACTTCTTGTCGCCGTAGCAGCTACTTTTGCCCTACTCCCTCTGATACAAAAACATCTATTTGATCTATATATCTACTATCACTCACTAATTGGAAGAGAGTTTAGCAAAGAGTTGATTTTTGAGATTGGATTTGTTAGTTTAAAAGAATTAGCTATTACCATATTGCCACTTGCTTCTACTGTGGCACTTTCAGGTATCATAGCGGCAGTTTTACAATTTGGTTTTATATTTACTACAAAACCTCTTCAACCCAAACTTAGCAAGATAGATCCTATAAAAGGCTTAGGAAAACTTTTTTCTATGAAAAAGTTAATCGAAGGCATCAAAATAACTTCAAAAGTTATCATCGTCTTTACTGTGGCATTTTTCTTTTTATTAAGCTTTATCAAAGAACTCCCAACTGTTGTAAATTTTCCTCTTCATGCAGAACTAGCATGGCTAAAAGAAAAAGTACTTATACTTGCAGCTGTGATGCTTCTTATATTTTTTGTATTAGCTCTAATTGATCTACTGATTGTTAGATTTCAATACTTCAAAGAGCTAAAGATGAGTAAACAAGAGATCAAAGATGAACATAAACAGATGGATGGTGATCCTCATGTAAAAGCAAGGATCAAAAAGATTCAGATGGAGATGGCACAAAAAAGAATGATGCAAAATATTCCAGATGCTGATGTAGTAATCACAAACCCTACTCACTATTCAGTAGCAATTAGATACGATAAATCAAAAGAAGATGCACCGGTAGTTATAGCAAAAGGTGTAGACAATTTAGCTCTTAAGATAAGAGAGATAGCAAGGGAACATTCAATTCAAATAGTAGAGAATCCTCCACTAGCTAGAGAGCTGTACAAAGCATGTGAAGTGGATGAAACAATTCCACAAAAGCTCTACAAAGCAGTGGCAGAAGTTCTAGCATACATATACCAAACACAAAAAAGGAGTTAAGATTTGAGTCCAGAGTTGATTGTAGTTTTAGTAGATTTTTTCTTAGTACTTTTTGCCTATTTGTGGTTTTATCCAAGAGTCGTTCAAGATGATATTATAAAATTAGCAAAGTATGATCTACTTGTATCATTAATGGCTGTTTTGATAGCAGGTGTATTATTCTATGGAAAAGATATTGTTTTTACCTTTTTTCACTGGCAACTTGACTGGTTTTGGTACTCTATCATCTGGTATTTCATCCTAGAAATTCCCTATGCTCTTATATATATGAAAAAATTTGATATGTGGAAGTAA
>CAZYJF010000312.1:0-1587 GCA_964647715.1 uncultured Sulfurospirillum sp.
CCAAACATAATCGCATTATCTTCTGAAATATATTTATTGATTCTAAGCCCATAAGCATCTGAATCATTCACAGTAGCTCCACTTTCTGTAAAGTTCTCACCTATCAATGGTTGAACTTCATAAGTGTATGCACTTAGACTAATAGCTCCAAATATTGCAAACGAGGCAAATAATGATCTTCTTTTCATTCTATATCTCCTAAAATTGTAAGTTAAATTTTAAATCGTTAAATAAACTTGACATAGTATATAGAAATAAAACTGAAAAGAAAAAAAAGATTGACTATTAGTATGAAAAAAGAATAAAACTTTTAAAAAATGTTACTTAAGTAAACAAGTCGTAAATGGAAAATAGGCATAATAAAGGATATTTAATATTTAGTCAGCAAGACAGGAAGATACATAAAGGAGGCAAAGATATCTTCCTGCTCAAAATAGTTAAGTTAATTAACATAATTTTTGTCCTAATTAAAAGACGAGATATATTACTGAATCAATGATAAAATTATTATGATGTATTTTGATTACATATAATACATAACTAAAAACTAAGGAATAAAATGAAAAAGGCAGTATGTATTATGAGTGGAGGTATGGATAGTACCTTAGCTGCTTATATGGCAAAACAAATAGATGGTTATGAGATAATTGCTTTACACTTTAGCTATGGTCAAAGAACTCAAAAAAAAGAGTTTGAATCTTTTAATAAACTCTCAAGACTGTTGGATGCTAGTAAAGTATATGCTTTGGATTTGACATTTTTTTCCACAATAGGTGGTTCTGCATTGACTGATGAGAGTATGAGTGTGCCTACTGATGGTTTACAAAGTGGTATTCCAATCACATATGTACCTTTTAGAAATGGTATATTTTTATCTATTGCTGCAGCTATTGCTGAAAAGGAAGAAGCCAAGGCTATATATATAGGTATAGTTGAGGAAGATAGCAGTGGGTATCCTGATTGTAAAGAGGCATTTATCAAAAAACTTCAAGATGCTATAGATGAAGGAACAAAGCCAAGTACAAAGATTGAGTTAAAAACACCACTTGTTCATCTAAGAAAAGAGCAAATTGTTAAAAAAGCTCTAGAAATTGGTGTTCCTTTAGAACACACTTGGTCTTGTTACAAAAACAGTGACCTTGCATGTGGAGTTTGTGATAGCTGTCGTCTTAGATTAAAGGGGTTTAAACTCGCAAACAGTACTGATAAGATAGCTTATCAGTAAAGTCCTGCGATAACTGCATAACATAAAAACAACAACAGGTGTGAGATTCCTTCAAAATAGTTTGTCTCTCCATCATCTGTTGTTTTCCAAGCCAATATAATAGTAAATAAGAGTGCTCCTATCTCAAGAGGATTGAAACTAAGTGTCAAAAATGTCTTAGAGTAGTATCCCAAAACTAAAAGAGCTGGGACAGTGATAAGTATAGATACAGTTGAAGCACCCATAGCGATATTAACAACTCTTTGAATTTGATCATTTTTTGCAGCTTTTACAGCAGTAAAAATCTCAGGAGAGACAGAGATCACAGCTATGGTAAGACCTGCTAATCCTGCAGAAATTCCAAGTTCTTTAAATAGTAATAT
>CAZYJF010000313.1:0-1571 GCA_964647715.1 uncultured Sulfurospirillum sp.
AACTTTTCAAGAGAGTAACCTATTTTAACCTGTTTTTGTAGATTTTTTGCAAATACTTCGATAGACAAGGTATTGTAACCTATAGCTTCAAGTACACTTTTCAATAACTCTTCATCACTCTCTTTGTAAGATGTAAAATACTTTAAAAACAACTCTTTTGCTTTTTGGGGTTTTAGTTTACTTATCTGCAACTTTTCAAACTCATCAAAATTTTGCACTCTTGAAGTTAAAAGTAGATGAGTATTATTTATCTTTTTCAAAACTTGATGATTATTCATCAAATCATCAAAATCATCTACATTATCTATCACAAACAAAAGAGGTTTTTTTAAAGAGTCTATCTTTTGGATGATTTTATTTAAAAAAGTCTTTTTATCTATCCTGCCATCATCTTTTAACCCAAGCTCTATAGACAAAGAAAGTATAGTATCTTCTATATCTTTTTTATTTATTGTCCATATTAGATGAGAGTATTCATCTTGAAAATTATGATAGTATCTTGATGCAACAGTAGTTTTACCCAAACCTCCATTGCCTGTTATCATCACAACTCTTTTGCCATCTTCAAAAAAAGCTTTATAAATCTCTGCTAAAAACCCCTCTCTACCTATAAAAACTGCAGGTTTGATAGGACTATCTACTCCGATACATTTAGAAAAAGTCTCATACTTTTCAGTATCACTTAATCTATCATATAACTTGTGTAAATACTTCTCTATATTTTTATCAAACTCACTCCACAAATCATCAAAAGTTTTATAATACACTGGAAAATAATCTTTTTCTTGACAAAAGTTTATAAAATTATTTAAACTCTCATCTTTTTCTTTTGTATCTTCTATAAAAGTTGAGATTTTTGGTTTTACATTATTTAAAAAAAGCTCATAAGCCACATCAAACTCTTCTTTTGAGTATTTACCCAAACTCTTAGATGCTATAAGCACAAAAAATTCACACTTTTTTATCTCTCTATTGTAAGCATCTTGAGATCGTGTAAGTTGTATATGACTCTCCAAATCCTCCCAAATAACAAGCTCAAGAATTATCCCCTCCTCACTCCAAATCTTATTTTTAGCCGAAACTCTTCTATCTAACTCATCTCTAAATTCTTTTAATTTTGCAGAAGATGCAAGAAAAATTTTTACTTTCCTCATAAATATCCTTCTTTTGGAATAACCATATAATACCAAAATTATTCAAAAAAAAGTAATAAACCCAAATCTCAACCATTTAAATACATCTTTGAGATACGAGACGTTGAATATCCATTTTTTTAAGAAAAAATATCAAATTCTTAGTAGATTTTCAACATCTCGCATCAAAAGACCCTCAGAAATATTAGCTATCATCGGGCGAATAAACTGCTTTTATATATTCAAACAGCCACTCTCTTTCAATCTCTGAAGCACCTTTTGCAATATCTATTCGCTTTGAATCTTTGTCTATTGTTAGTCTATTTCCTGTATTATTTTCTCTAAGTTTTAAGGTTTTTATTTCATCTTTATTAAAGGTATTTACCTCTTGTTTTGGAAATAGGTTACTCCAATAATCTTGCATATTAAATAAACCCA
>CAZYJF010000314.1:0-1570 GCA_964647715.1 uncultured Sulfurospirillum sp.
AGAGGAAGAGGGCAAAAAGTAACTAAACACTTTGAATTATTTCCCACTCGAATAACATCTGCAATGGTAGGGTCAAAATTTCTCAGAAATTTTGGGGTAGCCACCGTGAAGCGGTTAGAGAGCAGGAAGTAAATCAAAGGATTAAACTATATGTTTACTATATTTTTGTATCATTTAGTATGATAGTTTATGGAAAGCAGACGGTATTTTACATTGTCGAGAATCACCCTGAAAAAATAGAAGAGGTTTATCTTGCCAAAGAGGTAGATAAAAAGCTCTTTAGTAAGTTGGCAAAGCTTGGTAAAAAGATTATAAAGCTTGATCCTAAAAAGGCTCAGGCATATGCAAAGGGTGGAAATCATCAGGGCTTTTTGCTAAAGATCTCTGATTTGGATTTTACACCGTTTTCTCTTATCAAAGATAGCAATTTTTTGCTTGTTCTAACAGCTCTTAGTGATGTAGGAAATATCGGTGCGATTGTAAGAACTGCTTATGCTTTGGGAGTAGATGGGATTGTAATTACAGGAGTTAAGTCTATAAATCTTGAAGGGATTATCAGAACGAGTGCCGGAGCGGCATTGGATATGCCAATAGCTTTGATGAGTGATACAAAATCCCTTGTAAACGAGCTTGGGCAACTTGGATTCCAAAGAGTTGCAGCAGATATGAGTGGCGAAGATATAAGAGAGTGTAAGTTTTCTGGTAAAAGAGCACTTTTACTTGGATCTGAAGGAGAGGGAATTCCTAAGAGAGTTTTAAAAAGTTGTGATAAGATTGTAAAGATCAAAATGGATAGAGAGTTTGACTCTTTAAATGTCAGTGTAGCTACTGCAATTTTATGTGATAGGATGAGAGATTAGTATGGAAGACGAGATGAAAAAGTTCCAAGAGGAACAAGAGAAGTTAATAAGAGAAAGAGAAAAGAGAAAAGCACAAGAGGCTAAGTTAAAGGCCAAAGAGGAAGCCAAAGAGCAAGAGTTAAAAGAGCAAAAACCAAAAGATGGGATCACCGTACTAAAAGAGGTTGGTTTAAAAAATGTCTCAAACAAAACTTTTATCAACCTAGAAAACTTAACAAATCTTCTAAATAAAGATTTCGAGAAATTACACAAAACAAAGGCTTTGGGATTTATTCAAATACTAGAGCGAGAGTTTAAGGTGGATTTGCATGAACTTAGAGAGGATTATCTATCATATACAAACGGAAGTAGAAGAATCAATGAAAAAAAGAGTATCCCTGCAAAAGTTTCTCAAACTAGTACAAAAAAAAGAGTAAGAGACAGCAAAAAGATAATCCAAGATAGCAATAAAAGTAGCTTTAAGATTGGACCATATCTGCTTCTTCTCTTAGCAGGATTGGCTGGGTATTTTTTACTAAAAAGTGGAACTTCTGATGAGGATAAGATCACAGCCACTGATCTAAATATATCACAAAGCAAAGTAGTTAAAGATGAGCCAAAGAACAGTCTGTTAGCCCAAGCAGTAAAAGAGGAGTCAAATCAGACAAAAAATGAAGCTGTCGATGAGGATGATGATCTAAATAAGATCGTTCAAAAGATGCTCAAAAATT
>CAZYJF010000315.1:0-1568 GCA_964647715.1 uncultured Sulfurospirillum sp.
GATTGTGAGTATGGACCTATGACAATCGTAAATGCAGTCGGTCAAGCAAAAAGAGCAGCATCTGTGATGAGTAGATTTGTTCATGATGGAAAGTTGACACTTTTAGATGAAGAGATTATGGAAGATCACTTAAACAGACTAAAAGTTTATGATAAAAATGAGAAGGTTACTGGATGGGTAGCTGGAATCCCTAGAGAAGTTAGTGAAAAGTTAGATGTAGAGTACAGAAAACATAGTCAAGATGAGGTAAATTTCGGATTTACTCAAGAGCAGGCTATAAATGAAGCTACAAGATGTATGAGATGTTACTATATAGCGATGGTGGCGGTGTGAAATGACAAAAGCAAACAGTGTAATCAACTTTGAGATTGACGGCAAAAAAGTTACTGCTAAGCCAAGTGAGACTATTTTGGAGGTGGCAAGACGAGAGGGAATTTATATCCCTACGATGTGTTATCTAACTAAAGTAAAACCGATAGCTTCATGCAGAATGTGTGTGGTTGAGGTTGAAGGGTATGATGCACCGATACTCTCTTGTCAAGAAAGAGCCGTTGAGGGATTAAAAGTAACTACAAACTCTGATGAACTCTTTACTCAAAGACAAAATATCATGAAACTTTATGATGTAAATCACCCACTTGAGTGTGGAGTATGTCCAAAATCTGGAGAGTGTCACCTACAAAACAAGACTTTGGAGTTTGGGGTAGCTCAGCAGAATTTTGCAGCAGTTGAGCAAAAAAGAGAGATTGAGAATTGGGGTAGTATCAGTTATGATCCGTATCTTTGTATTCTTTGTGAGAGATGTGTAAGGGTTAGTAACGAGATAGTGGGCGATGAAGCATTAAAAGTTAGTCCTGGAGGTTACAACTCTAAGATCATAAATGTCAAAAAAGATGATTTAAATGTGGATTGGGGTGAGTGTGCGGCAGTTTGTCCTGTGGGAGCCTTGAGTGATACAAGTTTCAAGTACAGTTCCAATCCATGGGAGCTTGAGCGAATCCCTGCTTCTTGTATCCATACACCTCTAGCGTCACCTTTATATTATGAGAAAAAAAGAGAGAAGATTTTTAGAGTCAGAAATGAGTCTGAGTTTGATTCACTAAATGGTGTATGTAGATATGGATACGATTTTGAAAACAGAGGATCAAATAGTGATGAGGATATGTTAAAAGCTTTAAAAGCCTTTGAAAAAGCTGATACGATAAAGTTTAGCTCAATCATCACAAACGAAGAGGCACTAATTCTTCAAAAGTTAAAAGAGTTAAAGGGTTACAAGCTTATAAACAAAGAGGCTTTAGCATACTCTAAATTTTTAAAGGCATATTCAAGTACTAGTGGAGCAAGTCTATATAATGGAATAACAGACAGTATCAAAGACTCTGACGCGGTTATCGTTATAGGGACTAGAGTAGCAGATGATTTTCCTTCTATTAAATTTAAGATTAACAATGCTTTGAAACATAAAAAAGCAGAAGTAATCTATATGCATCCAATGGAAGATCTTTCAATTCGTCATATCGTCACACAATTTGTCAAATATGAACCAGATAGTGAAGAGAGTGTTTTAG
>CAZYJF010000316.1:0-1548 GCA_964647715.1 uncultured Sulfurospirillum sp.
ATCTTTGAAAATAAGCACACTCATTGAACCTTTTTGTCCATGAAGTGTAGCAAGTCTGTTTTTGTTTTGGAGATCATATACTGATATATCGTTATTCTCATCCATAACAAATGCTACTTTTTTTAGATCAGGACTTAAAGCTGTAGCAAAAATCATAAATTTTCCTTGGAAAAAGTCTCCATTTCCACTATCCAAATGATATATAGAGCCTCTTTTATCTTTACCTGCACCACTTATGATATCTTTTCTAAAAGCAACTTTATAGACATTGTCTTTGTTTACACCTTTTAGGTTTTTGATTAAGTGCCCATTTTTGGTATCGATTACACTCAACACCCCACTCTCACAAGAAAATACAGCTTTGCTTCTATCTTCATTTAGGGCAAAATCTGAAAATTTTGAAGGTTCAAGCTGAACTTTGTATATCACTTTTTTTGTTGGTATTTCCAACAATAATGCTTCATTACTCAATAATCCTAAAAGTGCATGATCTTTGTCTATAATTCTTGCCTTTATAATTGTTAGTTTGTCATCAGCATTTAAAATGAGCTTTGGTTTACCATCCTCTTTTATCCAAAGATTGCTAAACCCTCCTTTTCCACTGTCACTTAAAAAGAGATATCTTCCGTCCATATAATCAACACTAAAGATTTTAGCATTTATCTCATCACCCATAAAATCTTTTATCTTTGGAAGGGTTGTGATATGAGAGAGATTTTCATCTTTTATATTATAGTTAAAGATTTTACCCTCATTTGTAGAGATAATCAGAGAGTTATCTTTATAAACCATATCTTGAGCAGTTCCTTCAAGTTTTATACTCTTTGATGGCTTGATACTCGAAGCAAAAAGAAAAGTTGATAAAATAATCGTGCCTAAAATAATCCTTATCAAGATACCATATCCTCAACTATTTTTAATATTCTCTTAGCGACTCCATCTTCATCAAGATCAGACTTCACTCCATAGTTGTCTATTTCTGTTGCTAAAAAATCTTCAAAGATTTTTTCATTTTCTAAAGTATTTGCCAATTTTTGCATACCCTCGTCCCCTATTATATCTTGTATTCTCTCAGTAACATAAATGATATAGTTATAATCTTCAGGATTAAAAGCATCAAACTCATCACTGTCTATATCATCATAGTTTTCATCGACCACGACTAAATATCGAAGCTCATTATAATCCTTGTCTAGTTTATCGTAAACCTTTGGAAACTCATCTTTCAAACTCATCCTTCCTCCATATTTAAAAGTGAAACAGCACTATAGCTGATAGCTTTTGTAGGGCATCTTGCTAGGCAATATCCACATCCTGTGCAAAGATCACTGTCAATCACAGGATTGAACATACCATTAAACAGTATAGCATCTTCGATACACGGTTCCTTACAAGAGAAGCAAATCACTCCATTGTGTGCCACACAACTATTTGGTTCTATGATAAATCTTGCATTGATCCAATCACTCTCACTATACTCAAGGTCAAGCACTCCACTCTCACAAGCCTTTGCACACTCTTCACAAAAAGTACAACCCTTTTTGGAAA
>CAZYJF010000317.1:0-1525 GCA_964647715.1 uncultured Sulfurospirillum sp.
ACTTCTGGAAAATCAGCTTCAAGCTATTGCAGGAAAGCCCAAAGAGGGTGTAAATGTAGCTTTTACTTACAACTCAAATGAAGATTTAGCAAAAGAGATTGCAGAGGATTTAGAGAAGAAGTATGGAATAAAAGCTAGATACTATCCATTTAATGTCTTAGAGCCTGAAACTTATAAAGAGTTATTTACAAAAATAGATGAAGATTTTGACAGAGTTGACTTTTTTGTCTCAAATGCGATGATCTATGGAAGAGCAGTGGTTGGTGGATATGGTAAATTTATGAGATTAAAACCAAGAGGTTTGAATAATATCTACACAGCTACTGTCGTCGCCTTTGTAGTAGGTGCGCAAGAGGCTGCTAAACGGATGGAAAAAGTTGGCGGAGGGTCAATCATCTCTATGAGTTCAACCGGAAATATCTCTTATATTCCAAACTATGCTGGTCATGGTACAAACAAAGCAGCAGTTGAGGCGATGGTTAGATATGCGGCTATGGAACTTGGTGAGAAAAATATCCGAGTAAATGCAGTCAGTGGAGGTCCAATCGACACAGATGCACTAAAAGCTTTTGTCAATTATGAAGAGGTTAAACAAAAGACTATTGAACTCTCTGCTCTTAATCGAATAGGTCAACCAGAAGATATCGCAGGTGCGTGTTTGTTTTTGTGTTCAGATAAAGCTGGTTGGATAACTGGTCAAACAATGCTAATTGAAGGTGGTACTACCTTTAATACAAAATAAAAAATATGAATTTACCAAATATTTTAGCTTCTTTTAGGATCTTGTTAGCACCATTGATGTTTGGCTTGCTAGTGGAACGAGATGCCTCTATTTTTGAGGGTATTGATCCTAGCTGGTTGGACTATTTTGCTGCCTTGGTTTTTGTCATAGCTTCGGTGACTGACTTTTTTGATGGATTTATAGCACGATCTTGGAATCAAATAACCAAGCTTGGATCTATCTTAGATCCTCTTGCTGATAAACTTTTGATGTTGGCTGGATTTTTGGGATTGATGTATCTAGATAGAGCAAGTCCTTGGGCGGTATTTTTGATACTCTCAAGAGAGTTTTTTATCACTGGGCTTAGAGTGGTAGCTGCAGGTGATCAAAAAAGTGTAAGTTCTAGTTTTGCAGGTAAGGCGAAGACTGTTTTGCAGATGTTTGCCATAGGATTTTTGACTATGAACTGGCCTTATGGTAATATACTGTTATGGTCTGCTGTAGCTTTAACGCTATATTCTGGATTTGAATACTTAAAAGGATATGTAGAGTAATGGGAATTTTTGTGTCGATTTTAGTTTTATCAGTATTAATCATTTTTCATGAGTGGGGACACTTTTTGGCTGCTAGATTTTTTGGTGTTAAGGTTGAGGAGTTTGGTCTTGGAATGCCAATCATTTGGACAAAACCTCTCTTTAAGAAAAAATGGGGAGAGACTGTATATTCATTTTATCCTATGCTTCTTGGTGGATTTGTCAGGATGAAAGGACAAGATGACTTTGATCTTAGTAAAAAAAGCAGTGA
>CAZYJF010000318.1:0-1514 GCA_964647715.1 uncultured Sulfurospirillum sp.
TGAGTAAATCAAAAGCATAAGTAAGTGTATGACCACTACCACAACAAGGGTCTAAAAAAGTTATCTCTTGGGGTGTTTCTACTTTTATAAATGTTGTAGTCTCTTCTTCGTTCTCTATATAATACTTCATCTTCTCTTTGAGTGTAGAGGTAGGATTATTTAACATCCATAATTTACCAAGAGAGTTTTCAACCATATATTTAACTATCCAATGAGGGGTAAATAGTTGCGTAGCTGAAGGGATATTTTCAGGTGTAATTTTCTGATTTTTCTTTAATTTTGCAAATACAGCATCTTTTTTTTGAGATATATAAAATTGATAAAGCCAACCTATAATCTCAATATCCTTACAATCCTCTATACTCATAGCTTCTATAACTTTGGCTCGTATAGAGTTAGGACTAAGCATATCTTCTGGGAGTAGTAGCTCTGTATAATTATTAATCTTTTCAAACATATAAGGCATAATCTTGCTATATTGATTACAAGTAGCGATAAATAACATCTTGTAGGCTTCATTATCACTATCTTTTACTCCTGATACTTTTTTATCTATTAGGTCAAAAAAGAGTTCTCGATTTAGAGTTAAATCATCATCTATCTCTCCTGATTTTGCATCTATAAATATTTGAGGTATTGGTTGATTTTTTGTTGTAGAGATAACAGAAGTTGAAGTTATCTCATTTGCATCCATAAAACGAAAAGCTATCAAACGATTAAACCAAGTATAAGCAACCTCTTCTATAAAATCTTCACTTTTCTTTGTGTATCTATCTTCTATCTGTTGTATATGTGCCTTGTTCGTGCTATAAACTGCCAAGTTCTCTTTATATGCATCAGAAGTCAAGAACTCTATCTTGGTCTTTATCATTGAGATGAGTTCAAGTCTCATGGTCGTAGCAAATTTTTTAAGTGCCGATTTATTCATGGTTACCCTTTATAGAATTATCTGTTTCCCTCTATCAATTTCATTCAGTAGATTTTCTTTTAACTTATCAATATACTCATTTACATCATCACTGTTTTTTAGAGCGATTTTAGTTTTTGGTGTTAATTTTGATATACGAATTGTAGCTTGTTTTGCTTTTTCTTTCTCTTGTGGTATTAACTCAAATATCTTTTCAAGACCACGATTTAACTCATCTGCAAGTGCATCTGAATTACTTCGTTGTTTGATAGTATCTATACTTGAAATATGCCCTATATCCTCTATTAACTTTTGTCTTGGTCTAATAACTTTATATCTATCTTGATTTGGAACTTTTTCAAACTCCTCATTATCTTGAAGCTCTTTGATAACCTCTTCTATTTTATCTATTGCCTCTGCTCTTGTCTGCTCAATGAGAGGTTGTAGTAATTTTTTTATAACTTTTAAAGCTTGATTTGCTTTTATAATATGGTTTCCACTATATGGTTTATCCAATGTGGATAAAGCTTCTATAACACTCTTGTGTTTATTATCAATATATCTAAGATTATTTTGGTTCTCTTTTACGAACTCTATAACCGTATCA
>CAZYJF010000319.1:0-1510 GCA_964647715.1 uncultured Sulfurospirillum sp.
TGTTTTTTGTGTTTTGTTTTTTTTGTATTTTTGATTCGTTTTAATTTTTGTAAAGAGTTTGCTCTGCGATGTATCATCAGCGATATCTCCTCGCAGTCAAACTCCTTTTTTTGTAGCTCCAAAATCTCTTCCATCAACTCTTCTAAACCTTTGTAGTAGTTGTTATCAAGAGGAACTTTCGTCACTTTTTTGATGGACTTTTCGATGGTGCTTAAAAGTTCTAAAAAACTCTTTTTATTGCACTCATCTTTTTCATTTAGAAAATTGACACACTTTCCTACACCTCTTTCGATAACCCTTGTGTAGATGATTCTAAGATGTTTTTGGTGTTTTTGGATTTTCATTAGCTACTCATGATCTCATATGGTCTTTTTATCTTATCCACAAATAGATCAACACTGATATTTCTACTCTCTCTAGCAAACTCTTTACCATCTAAAAATACTACGATTGTAGGGACTGAGAAGATTTGCATGGAGGCTGGGATCTGTGGATTTTTTGATGAGTCTATGTAGATTTGTTTGATGAGTGGGAAATTCTCTTCGAACGATTTTTTGATCTTTGGTTTTAGGGCTTTGCAGACATTACAAGTGGGAGTAGAGAAGTATAGAAGTACTCCCATCTCCTCTTTGATTAACTTTTCTAGATCTTCTAAAGATATATCTATCTCATTCATATCTTTTGTCCTTTTGTGATCTTTGGTATCTTTATCTCAATCACTCCATCTTTATAGGTACTTTGGAGTTTTTCGATTAGTGCATCATTTGGGATTGATATGAGTGTTTTTGTCTCTTTGATGGATTCATGTGTGGAAATTGTGCCGTTATTGTTTATCTTCTCAACAGTTTTTTCAGTTATCTTGATAGTTAGAAATTTATCATCTGCATTGATATCTACTTTGGAGTTTTTGGGATTTGTTAGAGTTAGTTTTGTGTAGTAGTAGTCTCCTTTATCTTCTAACTCTTTTGCTGTGATATTTTTGATATTTTCAAATAGTTGACTAAAGATAGGATCATCTTTTAGTTCTGTGCTTAGTTTATCTAGCTGTTGAGGAAGATTTTGCAACTCTTTTTGCATCTGTTTAAATCCCTCTTGGGCTTGAGTCTTAAACTCTGCCAATCCCTCTTGAATCTCTTTTGATGAGAAGATAGTTTGAAGGAGGTTTTCAAAACTCTCTCTTATTTTCTCCTCATCATTGCTTAAGTTGTTTAAGTTGCTTTTTTGATTTGAGTTTTGTAGTGTTGAGGTTGGTGTAGAAACTTTTGGTGTACTTTTTTTGGGTGAGATATTGATGTTGATCTTTGGTTCATCAATCTTTGCTTCTTTGTTTACCGAAGAGTTTTGGATATCTGAGTTGTCTTTTTTATAAAGTAGGTAAGCTTGATAAGCGATGATTGCTACTAAAATAAAACCTATACCTAAGCTTGTTTTTTTGTTCATAGTTGACTCCTTATTGCTGTGATTGTACCAAAAATAGTGAAAAATTGTAAAGGTCACCTCTTAAACTATA
>CAZYJF010000320.1:0-1503 GCA_964647715.1 uncultured Sulfurospirillum sp.
TGCCTGTAACACCTGCAAGTGGTTTTAGCACATTTTTTAGCCCTTTAAGCAATAGCCCACCAATACCACGACTAGAGCTATTACTATCTTTATCTGCAAGTTCTTTTAATATCTTGGTTTGCTCTTTTACCTCATCAAGTAAAGCATTTTCACGCTTTTCACGCTCTAATCTGTCTCTTTCTTGTATGTATTTAGACATTAATTTACTATTGGTAACTTTAGAAAAAAACTTCTGTATTTTTGACATTTGATAAATGCTTACCTCTTTAGGTTGAGGTTGAGCCACTTTGATAGTTTCAATTTTTAGCTTAAAGTGCTTTGGCTCTACATCTACTATAGTCGGTTGGCTAGTCTTGGAGTCCATTTGTATTGTCCTTGTTGATGAGGTCTTTTTGTTTTAATTTTTTGTGGGTCAAAACTATCAAAAGTTGGTGTATCTATCGGTTTAAATATTTTATCTAGCCCAGTAGGTTTAATTTTATTATCATCTTCAATAGTTCCTATCTCTTCAATAGCATCTAATAGGGTTTGGCTCTCTATTATTTTTTTCTTTAGCTTCTTTGATAGCTTTTTATTTTTTCTCTTTTCTGCTTCAAGACTTTTTTCAATTTTTGATATATATTCATTTTTCCCATCAAGTGTAGTTTTTAAGTCTCTTATAGTCTTGATTGTGTTTTTCATACTAATAATCTCTTCTTGATTACTTAACAGGTCAATCGCTTCAGAATATAAATCAGGTGGGATAACTAGAGTTTCCATAACAGTATCCAGTGTGGTATCAATAGGACATTGTCCGTTCTCACAATAATCATTAATCGCATCTAAGGTTACTTTGTTTGAAGAGAAGTTTTGCACCAAGACATAATCAGCACCATAGAAAATACCTTTTGGCACATTCCATACAAAACTAAAACCCCCCAATTCATTCTCGATAAGCTTGATAACCGTATCTACTTTGTTGTCTTTTGCAGGAATAAAAATACCCTCAAAGTCTATAAGATTATGATTTTTTGGGTTTATAGATAGTTTAGTGATTTTTCCTAATGGTACTTGCACTTCCCCACTGATAGGGTGGTGTTCTTGTGGTACAAAACGACCCTTAGCAATATCCCTAGTACCATGACCGAACATTATAACAGCATTGCCGTTATCAATCCATTTCTTAGTTTGAGGAGAGTTTACTAACGCCTTAACTTTTTTGGTTGGGTAATTTCTAGGAATACCCAAGACATAGCCGTTATCCTCTTCTCTGTAATTAAAAGTTACTTTGAAATGATAGATACCATTTTCATCAACATATAGATTTTTTTTAGCCATTGATAGACCTTTGTTTTTTGTTGGAGGTGGAAGATGATGTAAAAACTTTACGCTATTACATCATCTAAAAAAATAAATAAAAGAAGATATTTTAAAAATAAAATATCAAGTACATTATACTTTAAAAAGCTTAAGATAACTATGTATTCAGTAACGGCAAGGCAGTATAAGAGTTGTATCAGTATC